>NZ_JBLYNV010000040.1:0-53475 GCF_049310165.1 Endozoicomonas sp. ALE010
CGACCGTTAAAAACCCGGCAAATAGCCCGTCACTTTCCGTTGGCTGATCGGGTACGGAGCCAGAAGCCATGGGTGCGCCTGTGGACTGAACAGCAGGTTGGGATATCATAGTTATTACCTCGCAAAATGAAGCAAGGATAGACAAGACTCAGGCATCAAAAAGAACCGTTTGAATTATTCGCAACGGGCAAAGCGCAAAAATCGTATAAAACAGGAAAAAGCCTGGGGATAGGACCTGGACTGCAAAATGAGTCAGCCGACGGGTCCCCTGATACAAGGTTTACACCTTAGACTCCTTGTAATGATCTATAGCAGTTCTCATTCTGCTGGAATTACTAATATCAACATATTCATATA
The DNA here is from genome assembly GCF_049310165.1 of Endozoicomonas sp. ALE010. Lineage (NCBI taxonomy): Bacteria > Pseudomonadati > Pseudomonadota > Gammaproteobacteria > Oceanospirillales > Endozoicomonadaceae > Endozoicomonas > Endozoicomonas sp. ALE010. The sequence goes on from NZ_JBLYNV010000040.1 coordinate 358, forward strand.
TGCCAGTATCTTCACCGAAAGGTTTCTCTCTTGCCTCACTCCTGGCGGCTTCTATTATCGGTTGACCAATCGCCTGTTGTGCCTGACCCACAGTATTGATGGTCACCAGCTCCTGCGGGTCATCGGCAGCGGATGACCTGCGATAACAATGACGATAGATGCATACACCTGCCAGCACAAAGGCAGAAGCCCCCAAGGCGATACCGGCTATTGCACCAGTACCCAGGGAACTCGCCAGCGGTGCCGCACTGGCAGGCAGCGCAATGGTACCCCCCGGCAGGTTGGTAACTTCCATGGTAGTGTTCGACGCCGTCGCCATCGTTTCTGTCACCGGTGAGGGTGTGGCCGTGACTATTGGCGGCGTAGGGCTGGAAGATACAGGGTTGCATAACTCCGCCCGCTCATCCGAGCCATCATCACAATCTTCAACGCTATCACATTCATAATAGGCAGGAAGACATTCGCCGCTATTACAAATAAACCGCCCTAAGTTGCTACATTCACCCTCTGTGCAGTTCTTTTCATCGGAGTCATCATCACACTCGAAATAACCATCGCATCGAGAGCTGTCAGAAAAACATTGCCGCCCGTTATCACAAATAAAACGCTTTAAGTTGTTACATTCCTCCTGTGTGCAGTTATATTCATCGGAGCCATCAGTACATTCCACCTCAGGATCTTCAGAACTTCCATCACATCGATATTTGTTACTAATGCATTGGCCGTTGTCACAGCGGAATTGATTAACAGCGCATGCCGCCTGAGGCTCTGTGGCTGGGGCGGAAGTTACAGTATGTGCAGACGTTGTATTCTCTTCTGGTGTTGCGACTTGTGCACCCACAGCGGTCAGGCCGGACAGGACACCCAGCGCCACGGCGGCTTTCGGTAGCGGGCCAGTCCGGACGGAGGCGATGGCTGGTGGGCTGGTCCGTTGTCGTACTTGTTGCGATGTCTTTTTTTTCCTTCCTTTGTCGTTTGTTGGGGAGCCATCCACCGGGCTGTCTGCCCGGCTTTGCTCTGGTAGCGAACCTTTCGTCGCCCCAAAAGCGCCCAAAAGATACTTGAGCCGGGTCGCTGCGGACAGGGTGACAATGCCCTCCAGCATCGTGCTGATCTCTGCTGGCAGCACAGTATAAGGCGACACCAGCCGGGCACCCAGCTCAACCCCTTGGAAAAAGCTACTGTCCTGCCCATCGGGGCTGCCAAAAGTGAAGATCGGACCTTCATCCGGTTGCGCCGACGGCTGCGTCCCGGGAGGAATATAACCGGGATGAAGCGACCGCAAAAACAGGATCGGAACGCGCCAAGGGGCGACCTTTAAAAACCCGGCAAATAGCCCGTCACTTTCCGTTGGCTGATCGGGTACGGAGCCAGAAGCCATGGGTGCGCCTGTGGACTGAACAGCAGGTTGGAATATCATAGTGATTACCTCGCAAAATAAGGCAAGGATAGACAAGACTCAGGCAGTTAAAAGAACCGTTTGAATTACTTACAACGGGGTTGCGTAAGAATCTTATAAAACAGGAAAAATGGGGTTCTACATTGGCAAAAAGGTTCGGTATGCATTCCCAAGGGGAGGGTGGGAGACTAGTACATGGTTTCAATGAGTTTGACGTGTACAATCTCCGCTCACCCTGAGCGGAGTCGAAGGGTGCCTGGTACGATCTATCAGAGTCCGGAGTTTCCGCCTTTAGGCCCTATGGGTCCTTCGATGCTTCGACAAGCTCAGCACTCAGGACGAACGGAGTGCGGAGGCACGACAATCCGCCAAACTCATTGAAACCACATACTAGACCGTTGACCAAAAAAGCCCGGACAAAACCGGGCTTATGTATGGTAATAGAAAGTGATTAAAACAGACGCCTCAAAACGCCGTTCAAACCCTTTCAAAAATGGTAGTGATACCCTGACCAAGACCAACACACATGGTTGCCAGCCCCAGGGTGCCGCCATTCTGTTTCATCACATTCAGCAGCGTTCCGGAAATTCGGGCACCGGAGCAGCCAAAGGGATGACCGAGCGCAATGGCACCACCATTGAGGTTAACCTTTTCCTCCATCTTATCCAGCACTTTAAGGTCTTTCAGGACGGGCAGTGCCTGGGCAGCAAACGCCTCATTCAGCTCGATATGATCAATATCATCAATGGTCAGGCCGATACGCTTGAGGGCTTTCTTACTGCTGGGAACCGGTCCATAACCCATAATGGAAGGGTCAACTCCGGCAACTGCCATGGCCCTGACCACCGCCATGGGCTGCAGACCAAGATCCTTGGCCCGCTGGGCAGACATCACGATCATACAGGAAGCGCCATCGGTAATCTGTGAAGATGTTCCTGCGGTCACTGTCCCCTTGGGGTTAAATGCAGGCTTAAGCTGTGACAGGGCTTCTACCGTTGTTTCCGGACGAATGGTTTCGTCCTGAGTGAAAAGACGAAGGTTGCCGTCTGCATCATGCCCCTGCATCGGGATAATTTCATCTTTGAAGTTACCCGCTTCGGTGGCAGCCCAGGCCCGCTGGTGTGACCGGGCACCAAATTCATCCTGTGCCTGGCGGCTGATGCCGTGCATACTGCCCAGCATTTCTGCGGTCAGGCCCATCATACCGGCAGCCTTGGCACCGTATTTGGACAACCTTGGATTCGGGTCAACCCCGTGCATCATGCCCACATGCCCCATGTGCTCGACACCACCGACCACAAAGACATCACCGTTATTGGTCTGAATTGCCTGAACGGCTGTCTGCAGGGCACTCATGGAGGATCCGCACAAACGGCTGACCGTCTGGCCTGCGGAAGTATTGGGAATGGGTGACATCAGCGATGCCATTCGGGCGATATTCCAACCCTGCTCCAGGGTCTGGTTGACGCAACCCCAGATGACATCTTCCACCTCAGCCGGGTTCAGTTCAGGATTGCGGTTAAGTACGCCGGTAATCAACTCGGCAGACAGGTTGTCAGCACGGACATTACGATACATGCCGCCCTTGGAACGACCCATGGGGGTACGCCCGTAGTCAACAATTACAGCATCTCTTGGATTCAGGCTCATGATATTCTCTCTTTTATAGTCCCTGAAAATGGTTCAATAACGTAAGACAGACCCATCAACCGTAGAAGGTCTTACCTTCACGAGCCATTTCCCGAAGTTTGTCAGTGGGCGCATACAGTGGGCTGATATGAGCGTACTTGTCGGCAAGCTCGACAAACTCCGCCACACCTATGGTGTCAATATACTTCAGGGCACCACCACGGAAGAGAGGGAAGCCAATACCCATAATCAGTGCCATATCCGCTTCAGCGACGGAATCAACAATGCCATCTTCCAGGGTACGAACGGTTTCCATGCACAGTGGGACCATCATGCGGGCGATGATTTCCTCATCGTCAAAAGGTTTTTGCTCAGCACACACCTCACTGAACAGGCCATAAACCGCCTCATCGACCACCTTCTTCGGCTTGCCTTTTTTATCCTGTTCGTACTTATAGAAACCGGCACCGTTTTTCTGGCCATAGCGCTGGTTTTCATACAACACATCAACAGCGGTTTTGAAGTCGCGCTTCATGCGATCCGGATACCCGTCAGTCATGACGCTTTGACCATGGTTACCGGTATCAATACCCACCACATCCATAAGATAGGCAGGGCCCATTGGCCAGCCAAAGCGCTCCATGACCTTATCCACCTGCTGGAAATCGGCACCATCACGGAGCAAGCCAGCGAAGCCACCAAAGTAGGGGAACAGGACACGGTTCACCATAAACCCAGGGCAGTCATTAACCACCACCGGCGTTTTACCCATCTTGCGGGCGTACTCAACCACGGTGGCTACGGTGGCATCACTGGTCTTCTCGCCACGGATAACCTCAACCAATGGCATCGCATGAACAGGGTTAAAGAAGTGCATGCCACAGAACTGTTCCGGACGTTTCAGGTCCCTGGCCAGTTCATTGATGGAAATAGTGGAGGTGTTGGACGTCAGAACAGCGTTCTCTGACACCTGGTTTTCTACGTCGGCCAGAACGGCTTTCTTGACCTTGGGATTTTCCACAACGGCTTCAACAACAACATCGACGCCCTCGAAATCACCATAGGACAGCGTAGGTACAATCTTATTCAGTACACTGCCCATTTTGCCGGCATCCATCCGCCCCCGGGAAACCCGCTTGGAGAGGAGTTTGGTGGCTTCGGAAAGACCAAGGTCCAGACCTTCCTGATTGATATCTTTCATCAGGATGGGCGTACCTTTCAGGGCAGACTGATAGGCGATACCACCACCCATAATGCCCGCACCCAACACCGCAGCCTTATTGGTTTCAGCGGCAATACTGGCGGACTCTTTGGCTTTTTTCTTAAGGAACTGATCGTTCAGGAACAGGCCAACCAGGGCATTACACACTGAAGACTTGGCCAGTTTAAGAAACCCTTTGGCTTCTACTTCAAGGGCCTTGTCACGGTCCATGAAGGCATGTTTCTGGATGGTTTTGACGGCCGCTATCGGTGCCAGCATGTGTGGCCCGGCCTGCTGTTTTACCACGGCAGATGAGGTTTCAAACACCATCATCGATTCAATCGGCGGCAGTTTCAGCTTGCCTTTCTTCTCCTGCTTTCTGGCCTGATAATCCAGTTCACCATCCAGGCAGCGACGCACCAGGGCTACCGCGGAATCTTTCAGCTTCTCAGGCGCAACCACTGCATCAACGGCTCCTGCTTTCAGCGCGGCATCGGGGCGATACTCTTTGCCACTGGCAATCCACTCAACGGCATTATCCGCACCAATCAACCTTGGCAACCTGACGGTACCACCCCAGCCCGGATAGATACCCAGCTTGACTTCCGGCAAGCCAACCTTGGCCGCTGTGGAAAGAACCCGGTAATCGGCACACAGGCAGATCTCAAAACCGCCTCCCAGGGCAATGCCATTCACGGCAGCGACTGTTGGTATGTCAAGATCTTCAAAACCGGAGAAGACCTTATTGACCGCCATCACTCCGGCCAATAATGTCTCATCATCCTGCTTGAAGGTCTGGGTGAATTCATTGATATCAGCACCAACGATAAATACATCCTTACCACTGGTGAGAATAAGGCCTTTAACCGTTTCGTCAGCACGGATGGCCTCCAGCGCAGCATCCAGATCCTCAATAGCAGAGTGACTGAACTTATTGACACTTTCGCCTTCGAGATTGAACTGCAGTTCGGCGATACCATCTTCCACAGGCAAAACCCTGAATGCCTTCCCCTGGTAGATCATGAACTTCTCCTTTCGGATTGAAGATAGACAGGCTAACCATACTGCGGCGACCAACCTTTCACAGGGCTGATGCGAGTGTTACATGAACTATGGCAGCTATCTGATTATTATTGCTTTACTTCCTGACTTGACCCTGGTCTTTACCAAGTGCATCCCAGCAAATTCATACGACTGTTTGAATTTAGTGCCTACCTTCTGTGAATTAGTATTTAAAGTCAAGCCTGAAACACCATGAAGATGCCACCTTTGTCACACAGTTACACAAGATTACTCATCCAGAAAATAGCCACTTCCGAATCCGGATCATGGCTGATGGAAAATTACCGGACAGACAGCTAATAAAACGATGAATAAAACCAGGATAGGCCTTACAATGGAAATGCCATGACTTTAGAAGCATTCATGCCCTCCATGAACTCCTCAATCCATCTTATTGATGATCCTGAGGAATCGCGACAGCGGTCTGGCCATCCAGATGTTACAGGGCGGATCACTTTTTGCATCTATTCAAGAAGGAAGACAGCTTATGAGCCTCTACAAGCATATTCTGGTTGCGATCGATTTGTCCGACGAAGCCGATGAGGTGCTCGAGAAAGCCAAATCCATTGCCGAAAAACACCAGGCGAGACTGACCATGGTTCATGTTGTCGAGCCACTCAGCGTTGCCTATGGCAGCGATATACCTCTCGACCTCACCACCTTGCAGGATGAAATCACCGAACAGGCAAGAGAACGCATCGCCCGCCTGGCCGATTCCATCCAGCTGAAGAAAGGTGAACAGCATGTGGTCTATGGCCGACCCGAGCGTGAGGTTCACCGGATTGCCGAAGAGTCAGACGTTGACCTGATTGTGGTTGGCAGCCACGGCCGTCATGGACTGGCACTGATTTTAGGTTCTACATCAACCAGCATCCTTCATGGTGCCGGTTGTGATGTACTGGCAGTGAGAGTCGGTAAAAACAGTTAATCCTGTTATCAAAAGAGCCACATTCAACATCTGTGGCTCTAGTGCAGCTAAGCGCTGTTACCCATACCGTTCGTCCTGAGCTTGTCGAAGGGCGGAAACTCCGGACTCTGATAGATCGTGCCAAGCACCCTTCGACTCCGCTCAGGGTGAACGTGGTGTACGGGTAATAACGCTTAGCTGCACTAGGAGTCTGACCGAGAATACCTACATATTATCCAACTCTTCCCACCGTTCCATTTTCTGTTCTATCAGCTCATTAAGCTCAGCCAGCCTGTTAAGCACAGTCTGGACTTCGGACTGATCTCCCTGATAAAAACTCGACTCAGCGGTTTGAGCTTCCAGCTGACCCAGCTCTTCTTCAAGTGCCTCAATCTCCTCCGGCAAAGCATCAAGCTCACGCTGCAGTTTGTAGCTGAGTTTCTTTTTCACCGGCTTGCTGGTGGCTTCAGGCTGACTGGGTGGCGCTTTCGCCTTTTCCTCTTTTTTCACCACCTGCGGTTCCGCTACCAGGCTGGAGATCGAACCGCCCTGGTGCAACCAGTCATCAAATCCACCCACATACTCACTGATATGACCACCTGGTTCAAACACCAGAGTACTCGATACCACATTATCCAGGAATGTCCGGTCGTGACTGACCAGCAGAATAGTGCCAGTGAAATCCACCAGCAAGGATTCCAGAAGCTCCAGAGTCTCAACATCAAGGTCGTTGGTAGGCTCGTCCATTACCAGCAAATTGGCGGGTTTACTGAACAAACGCGCAAGCAACAATCGGTTTCGCTCCCCACCGGAGAGCGCCTTGACCGGCACACGACAACGACCGGGTGGAAACAGGAAGTCTCCCAGGTAGCCAATCACATGTCGGCTTGAGCCATTAATTGTGATGCTCTCACGACCTTCAGCCACGTTATCAATCACGGTTTTTTCAAGGTCCAGCTGATTACGCAGCTGGTCAAAATAAGCCACCTCAAGCCTGGTCCCCATTTTGACAGACCCCGCTTCCGGCTTGAGATTGCCCAGAAGGATACTGAGCAGCGTTGACTTCCCTGCCCCGTTGGCACCAATCAAGCCAATCTTGTCACCGCGCATCAACCGGAGATTGAAGTCGTTGATGACGGTATGCTGATCAAACGACTGGGCAATATGCTTGGCCTCCAGCACCAGCTTGCCTGACGCTTCGCCCTGCTCCAGTCCAAAGCTGGCATTGCCCTGCACCTCACGGCGCTGACGACGCTCCTCCCGGAGTTTTTTCAGGTCCCGAACCCGCCCTTCGTTACGGGTACGGCGAGCTTTAATCCCCTGGCGAATCCACACCTCTTCCTGCGCCAGTTTTTTATCGAACAGGGCATTTTGCTCAGTCTCTACTTCAAGAGCATGAGCTTTACGCTCCAGGAAGGTTTTATAGTCACACTCCCAGCTGGTGAGCTGCCCGCGATCCAGCTCAATAATGCGGGTCGCCAGCGACTGGAGAAATGATCGGTCGTGGGTAATAAACAGCAAGGCTCCGGAGAAATCTTTCAGCTGTTTCTCAAGCCAGTCAATGGCAATAATATCAAGATGGTTCGTAGGCTCATCCAGCAACAGAAGATCAGGGTCGCCCACCAGCGCCCTGGCCAGTTCCACCCGCCGACGCCAGCCACCGGACAGTTCTTTCATCTGTTTTTCCGCCGGAAGCCCCAGCTTCTGAATAACCGTATCCACCTTCTGGCTGAGGCTCCAGCCATCCACGGACTCCAGCTGCTGCTGGACTTTCTCCAGTGCTTTCATATCCGCGTCAGTGCTGATATTCATGGATAGGGTGTGGTAACGACTGATCAGTTCACCAACCGCCTCAAGGCCTGAGGCGACCACATCATAAACTTTCTTTTCATCCTGGTCAGGAAGGTCCTGATTCAAAACCCCTACCTTCAGACCAGGCTTACGCCAGAGGGTGCCATCATCAGGCAGGATTGTGCCAGACACCAGCTTCATCAAGGTAGATTTGCCTGCGCCATTGCGGCCCAATAAGCAGACTCTCTCACCTTTTCGAATCTGAAACTCGGTATGATCCAGCAGGGGTTGGTCACCATAAGCCAGGCTGACCTTTTCGAATCTAAGTAACGGCATTATCCATCCAGGAGGTGAAGTCCTTTGCCAGCTATCCGCACCTGCAAAGGTTTAACAACCGAAAGTGTTGAAAAAAACAAACTAGAATAACGCCAACCACCGGCAATGGGTAGCATGTATCACTGTTTTTTCAGACAAATCGCGACAATCAAAGCCATCAACTGACAAAGCAATAACGGCACAAAAGCCAGCTGGTAGTCCTCAATGGACAAGGCACCCAGGCCATCATGCCCGAGCCCTTCCAGGATAAACCCGATAATCAGCTGCATAACCGGACCTGCCAGCAGCATGGAACCATTGGTAATCGCCAGCAGGACGCCAATCCGTTCCGGCGGACTGATGCTTTTCACCACAGAGAATGCCAGCATATAGCCAACACTGCTGATCCCTGCCATAAAGCAGATCATGGCCATAAGCATCATGGAACATGGGCAGAAGATCAGCAAACTGAACAACACAGGAGAAGCGATAGCGCAAACCACCATCACTTTACGCATTGACCCAACCAGGCAGGCCAGCCAGCCCAGCAGAGGAGCACCAATAGCGGCACCGACAAAAATCAAAGCAACCATATCAGCCACCGCTTCCTGCTCGCCGGGAAAACGCTCATAGAAGAAAGGGATCCCCCATAAACCAGCAAAACTGGTGATGACGGCAAACAGGCCAAAACCATACAAACAGCACAGGATTAAAGAAGCCCGATCAAATGGCGTCTTTTCGCTGGGGGCAGACTCAGCCCCCCCCCCACACGTCACATCATGCAACCTGGCATCACTGACGGAGACCGGCGGCGTACTTTGCACAAACACGGCAATCAGGGCAGCAAGTACAGCACCAAAAATGGCGGCGGCCTGCATGGCACCCTGCCACCCATAGGCTTCCATAAGATTTGGCAGTATCAGTGGGCCAAGCCCACCGCCGGCCAGACCAAACGCTTCAATAGCCCCCGCAAGGGTTGGAAAATAACGCTCGGGAAACCAGCGACTGGCCAGATTCATGCATACCACAATCACCGGGGAGGTCATCACGCCCATAAACGCCCGGGATGCACTGGCTGACAACAGGGTTTCAGAAACGCTGAACCAGTAACAGCCAATCGCCATAAATACACAGCAAACCACCAGCAATAGCCGGGCATTGCAATGATCTGCCAGGTAGCCTCCCGGAACCTGAAACAGCAGATAAAAGCAGAGGAAACTGCTGGTTAACCAGCCGATATCTGCCACATCAAGATCGAAAGCCGACATCAACTGAGGCACCATCACCGATGGTGCCCCCTGAAGCATGAATTGATACGAACAGAACAATGCTGCTATTGAGCAGATAATAATGCCTCTGAGGCTTATAGAACTTGTCGCCACCGTACTTACTCCCTAACTATCCCTAATACCCTTTCCCTATATAAAATGTCTTCAACATGGGGTCAGAGCAGGGTTAGATTAGATGACAATTAATAAGTTCATTAAAAAATCACCAGAGTAGACAGAAATTTAAAACTATTAACCATAAATGGCTTTAAGAGGCAGACTTAAAGCCCGAAAACAGGGGAAAAATAATATTTTCCACAATCAGAGCAAATGCTCTGGAATTCTGAAAGTAAACGGCTGTTCTTATGCGCAACAATAGTCTCTGAGGCTAAGGGATAATACGCTCAATGACCCTGCCCATTCCGGGAGCAAGAATATCCGCCTCCAGGACCAGAGCCATGCCGGTTTGGAAGGAAGGGCCAATCTTAGGGGTTCCGTCGCATAGTAAACCGGTCAGATAACCGACTATGGGCATATGACTGGCCAATAGTACTACACCGGAATCCGGGAGAGCGGCGAGCACTTTTGCCGGGTTACCATCAGGCTCCAGCTCGTCCAGCGTTGCAACCCTGAGCCCAAACGCCTCTGCCGCGACATGAGCCGTTTGCTGAGCCCGAAGATACGGGCTGGCAAGCACACAATCTACCCGCTGAGCAGCCAATAAAGCAACGGTATCCCTGACTTCACGGACACCCTGCTCAGTAAGCTCCCTTTCCTTATCCGAAGGGGCAGACCATGATGCCTGACCGTGGCGCATAATGATAAGTTTCATGATTTAATCATTATCCGATCCGTTCAGTTCTTTCTCATCATCGCCTGACGCTCTGTCTCCACCAGTGGCAGGCCAGTCTGAGAATGGATAGGGTTTTGTATCAGAGTTGTAGGTCAGGAACCCGGCAATCTGGTAAATGTACTGATTCACTCCGGCACTGAATTTTAACAGACGATCATTGGGTTCGCTCATAATAAACCCGTGAACCGCCTGAACAATAGCCATCAGCATCACCAGAAAAGCAGCAAGATAAGCCACGACGCCGAAAACCACCATAAAGACCAGCCTCAACCAACGAGACTCTGATTTAAGGTTATTAACCACTTTCTCATCCATCACGCTTCTCTCCATAGTCTGTTAAGCCCATATTCTCTAAAAAAGGTATTATTCAGCTACTGCGTGGACATAAACTCCACATCGGTTTTCTGCTCCCGCAGCATCATTCCCTTAACCAGCGCACCAATGGCATTGCCCTCAAAAATAATGCTGTACAAACCATCCACCAGAGGCATATAAACTCCCAGCTGATCGGCCTTTTGCTTTACCTGCTTCAGGGTGTTCACCCCTTCCGCCACCTGTCCCAGTTTCGCCTCAGCTTGATCAAGCGAACAGCCTTGCCCCAGGGCATAGCCAACCCGGAAATTTCGACTCAGGTCAGACGTGCAGGTAGCCACAAGATCACCCACCCCGGCCAGTCCCAGAAATGTCATGGGATTAGCGCCAAGCGTTACCGCAAAGCGACTCATCTCCGCAAGGCTCCGGGTAATCAGCATACTTTTGGTATTCTCACCCATGCCCAGTGCCGCTCCCATGCCAGAGACTATGGCATAAATATTCTTTAAAGCACCTGCCAATTCAACACCATAAACATCTGTGTTGGAGTAAACCCTGAAGTAATCACAGTGCAAGACCGACTGTATAATCTGGCAAAGGTCTTCATCGTCACTGGCAATCACCGTGGCTGTCAGAGCCTTGGCAATGATTTCACCGGCCAGGTTGGGTCCGCTCAAGACACCGATACGAGGATTTTCCAGCTCTTCCAGCAGAATCTGACTCATCAGATCAAAGGTAACGGGTTCGATACCTTTCGTGGTACTGATTACTATCTTGCCACACAGCAGTCCATTGGTTTTTTTGACCACCTCCCGGAAAGATTTGCTGGGAATAGCAATAAAAACGATATCAGCATCAGCGACCACCGCCGACAGATCCGTGCTTGCGCTAACGGAAGGATGAATCCTGAACTCGGGAAGATACCTGGCATTCACATGGTCATCATTAATACTCCTGACCTGCTCTGGATCTCTCATCCAGAGCTTCACCCTGTGGCCATTGGTGGCGGAGATATCAGCCAGAGCCGTACCAAAACTGCCGCCGCCAAGAACAGCGATTGTATACTCCCCGGTACCGTCATTTGCTGCGGTACCATGTGGCCTGTCTGTCATATAGTTAATCCTGTTTTATCCGCAAAAACTGCATCAACATCTCTTGAGGTCTGCGGTAAAAGCTTTATTTAATCACACCAGTAAAAAGTGTTGCACAGAAGATAGCTACCAGGAGGCTGTCCGAGAAACTGAATTTTTTTCGATTCAAGGTAAGCCTCCTCAATATTGTACGATTGTACAATGCTAGAAAACCATTCCTGACTGTATTACCTTTACTTCCCGTGTAGCAATGCAAGCCTTACGCCTTCACAGACTCTTTCGCCTTAGCCGGTACTTTGCCAAATAACGCCAGTGATGCAAAAGGCCTGACGCTGATCAGTTCTCTGGTAATAAAATGCTATGCCCCTTATCATTGGCCACTGTTTCAGTGGCTCAGTGTTGTCTTTTTGTTACAAAGAGCCCAACAGCACTATGACAGATAAAAAGCAATGGTATAGTTCATCACCGGAACGATAGTAATGCATTTTGCAAGACTGTCAGGATTTAGCGGGGTCATCGGCCCCTGATGTGAATGCCTTATCGGCAGGGAAGTAGACTCCCAGGGTGTCATCACTGGCCTGATACCATGCAGGTGCTGGACCTTCCAGGAACCAATAAACGAATGAAGCAACCATCGAAATCTGGCCTCAGACAAGAAGCCGTTAGCCAGCAAGAAGCTTTCAGCAAAGAAGATTTGTTACGCTGTTCACAGGGCGAGCTTTTTGGTGCTGGTAATGCTCAGCTACCGGCCCCTGATATGTTGATGCTTGACCGCATCGTTCGCATTTCTGAACAGGGCGGAGCCTATGGCAAAGGCGAGATCATCGCAGAACTGGATATCAATCCGGACCTCTGGTTCTTCTCCTGCCACTTCCCGGGAGACCCTGTCATGCCCGGCTGTCTCGGACTCGACGCCATGTGGCAGCTGGTTGGTTTCTACCTGGGCTGGATGGGCAACCCCGGCCGGGGACGCGCCCTTGGCAGTGGCGAGGTAAAATTTACCGGCCAGATTCTGCCTACCAGCAAAAAAGTAACATACCGTATTGATATTAAACGTATCATCGCACGCAAACTGGTTCTGGGCATTGCTGATGGATCAGTCAGTGTTGATGGCCGGGAAATTTACACCGCGGAAGGACTGCGGGTAGGTCTTTTCCAGAACACTGACGCTTTCTGATTCCCCTGTTCCCTCTTGCCCGCTGGACGGGAGGGAGTGCCGGGATCTGACTCTGGTTTTTTTCTGACTTAAACAGGCTATTCAGGTTGACATCAATGAAACGTGTTGTAGTTACAGGGATTGGCATCACATCCTGCCTGGGTATCACCCAGGATGAGGTAGCCGAGAGCCTTAAACTTGGGCGCTCCGGTATTCGCTTCAACGAAAGCTATAAGGAGCATGGTTTCCGCAGCCAGGTGTCCGGCACAGTAGACATCGATTTCGAACAGTTTATTGACCGCAAAACCCTGCGCTTCATGGGCAACGCCGCTGCCTATGCCTATATTGCCATGAAACAGGCCATTGACGATGCGGGTTTGACTGAAGACCTGGTTTCCAACCCCCGTACCGGACTGATTGCGGCTTCTGGCGGAGCTTCGTCAGAAAATATTGTCGACTCTGCAGACATTATGAGAGAAAAAGGTGTCAAGCGCGTCGGCCCCTACCGGGTTACCCGCACCATGGGCAGTACCGTCTCGGCCTGCCTGGCCACCCCGTTTAAAATCAAGGGCGTTAACTACTCAATCACCTCTGCCTGTGCCACCAGCGCGCATTGCATTGGCAATGCCATTGAACAGATCCAGCTGGGCAAGCAGGACATCGTCTTTGCCGGTGGTGGTGAAGAAGAGCACTGGACGCAAACCGGGCTGTTCGATGCCATGGGGGCACTGAGCACCAGGTACAATGACACCCCTGAGCAGGCTTCCCGCGCCTATGATGCTGACCGGGATGGCTTCGTTATCGCCGGTGGCGGCGGCATGATTGTGGTGGAAGAGCTGGAGCACGCCAAAGCCCGTGGTGCCAGAATTTACGCTGAAATCACCGGCTATGGTGCCACTTCCGATGGTTATGACATGGTAGCTCCGTCTGGTGAAGGCGCTGCACGCTGTATGCTCATGGCCATGGAAACCATTAACGCCCCTATTGATTACATCAATACTCACGGCACCAGCACCCCGGTTGGTGATGTGGCCGAGTTGAAAGCGCTTACTGAGGTATTTGGCGACCAGATGCCAGTGATCAGCTCCACCAAATCACTGTCCGGCCACTCTCTGGGTGCTGCTGGCGTTCAGGAAGCCATCTACTGCCTGCTGATGATGAAGCACAACTTCATCACCGCTTCTGCTAATGTCCAGAACCTGGATGAAGCGGCTAAAAATCTGCCCATCCTGACCGGTGAAGCCCGCGAACAAAAACTGAACCGGATTATGTCCAACAGCTTTGGCTTTGGTGGAACCAACGCCTGCCTGGTATTTGAACGTTACCAGTAATCATTTTTTCTCAGGGTTTTGCAACAGCCTCGGGACCCTGAGGATCTGGTTTCTATCCATATATAAAGTAGTTAAGCCAATCAATAGTACATGGTTTCAATGAGTTTGACGTGCACAATCTCCGTTCAGCCTGAGCGTCCTTCGGCTCCGCTCAGGATGTACGGACGAAGGGTGCTTGGCACGATCTATCAGAGTCTGGATTTTCCGCCTTTAGGCCCTATGGGTCCTTCGACAGGCTCAGGACGAACGGAGTGCGGAGGCACGACAACACGTCAAACTCATTGAAACCATGCACCAGTCACTAGATATCAGCCCTGATGATACGTCCGGGCAGCTTAATCCTGTTATATAATGACGGCCCGAACGGGTTCCCCCCGCGCTCCAACTCAAGCTCCAGACGCGTCTGGTATTCCTTGCTGCCGAACAACAGATCAACATGATAATTTTTCTGCCACTGCTGCCCGTCAAAAACAAACCGCAGCCAGGCCCATGGCCCAGAGTACTGTTGTTGCGCCAGCACCACTGAATCATTACTCAGAGTCACATTAATCTGTTCTTCTTCAGGACCCGGCCACTGTCGTTTTTGCCAGATCATGGGGCCGTGGCGATAAACAAAACGACCATTGCTGTCCCTGAGGGAAAATTCCGAAGCATGGTTACTCAAGGCAAGCATTCGCAAACGGTAATTAACCTGAAGCGTACCGTCAGGGTTAAACAGCTGCTGTTGCAAACGCTGGGCATGATTCATCTGCTGCAACAGCATCCCTTTAACCGGCAACTGCTGGCCTTTGACGGTTTTTAAATGCCAGACACCCGGTTGCCGCGCCGGTTGCGTCTGCAGAAATGGTTTCAGGATAGCCGCAAAGTCATCCAGCAGCCCACCGGGCTTAAAGAACGCAGTAAAGTCGTTGAGCTGAATATCGTTGCCCGCGTCTGTCACCAACGGAAAACGAGAATACAGATGCTGGCTCCAGAAAGGATAGATCTCCTGTTGCCACCGCCTTTGGCAATAACGGGCAGCACCAGCAATGGCACGGCTCCAGACCTCTCCCGCCAGCTGGTTGAGCCATTGACCGGCCCGGGTATCATCACTGTCGGCCTGATGCCAGAGACTCTGCAGAATATTCTGCTTATTGCCCATCACCGTTGCTGCCAGCTGATACAGGGCAAAATCCGGATCAAAATGCCCGTTAATGTCCTGCAGCTCCTGCAAAAGCTGGTCCAGAACCGGGGTGAGCCGACTTTGCAGGTCCGCTGCATAGCCGGTGTATTCGGCAAAGGCCTGGTTGACAATGGCTGGATTATCCGGGGACACTTTTCCCACTTGCCCGGCTGGCAGCAATCGGGCAGCCTGATTCAGGATACGGTTGGCTTTAATAGCCGCAGGCGGTACTGCTCCGGGCTGCTGACCCAGAACCTTTGCACTGGCGGCTGGTGACTCTTCGGCCAGTGATGTCTCACTGGTGATCATATTGACCAGAGCCTGCAGTGCCGCGCCCCCTCTGGTCAGCAGTTTGGTTTGCTGCTCAATCTGGTCAAGGCTGATGGCCGGTTGCAACCGGATACGATGGATAAGATTATCCCAGGTGCGGATATAATCCTGAAAATAAAACTCCCGAACCCGTCGACTGATCCGCGACAGCTCAATGGCTGATATTTCTGATTCACCTTTCTGAATCCGGTTCAGGCTGATGATTTCCCGTTTCAACATCGGAGAGCTTGCCGAGAGATCCAGACGGCTATAAAGATTCCTGGTATAGAACCTGGGAATCCTGGTATTGCCACTGTCGTCTTCAGCCGTAAACAGAGTGCCGAACTCATTACCAAACAGATCCCGGGTATCCAGTGTACCGCTGAATTGTGGCAACCGGCGAAGATGGTCGTATACCAGCCGCTCCGGAGGCTTGGTTGACAATGCTTCACGGGCCCGCTCTATCAAAGCCTGATCCGGGAGAATACTTGCTGTTATCCTGTCACCCTCAAGGTGCCAGATATCCGTCAGCAGACTATCAAGCTGCCTGCCTGCCTCACCCTCCGGATCGTGCAGCAGCAATTTCCGGATATGACGGTGCAACAGCTCGATATTGCGGACTTTCGGATCAAGCAACATCAGGTAATATTGCAGGTCATCAAACAGTCCTTTGCTGTGCCGGCTCAACGCTTTGTGCAAACGGTCATGGAGATGCCGGGCCAGGGGTGATAACAGATAGTGTCGCAGCTGCTGCTGGTAAAAAACCTGGATATCATTCGCTGTCTCCCAATCCAGAAGTCCTCCATAATACATCCACCGGGAAGACTGCCGGTACATACGGTGCAATAACTGAAGACCATCCAGCAGTTGCAGCACATCACTGACAGGGATGGTATCCCCGGGAGCCTTCGGCTGGTTTGGAGCCTTCAGCTGGTTGAGAGCCTTCAGCTGGTTGAGAGCCTTCGGCTGATTCAAGGACACCATCAGCTGTTCCATGGAGTACCGGTAATCCCTGATGATCATTTTCTGCTGCGCCAGCAGCTGTTCATTGTATTCTATCTGTGACCAGCAGAAGCTCAGCCCGACAGCCAGAATGGCAACAAGAGCCCCTGACACCAGATAGATACGGGCCAGCCAAAACTTTCTGGCCATGGAATCTTCCCTGACATTCCCCATATCATTAAACAGAATTCTATTGAAAAACTGCTGACTGAAATAGCTCTGGTTGCCAGGGATCTGGGGCTGCACAGGCTGGGCCCGGAAACCGTGCAACCGGGCAATCTCCCTAGCCAGCAGGTTGATCGTACTGCCATGCTGACCACAGGAGCTGAACCAGACACCTTTCAGCTGTAGTGTTGAGACACCATAACGGGGCAGAAAAATCTCATCACAGAAAAAATGCAGGCGTTCACCCAGCAGGCTGAACTGCAGAACATAACGGACCTGTGCCTGACGGGCATTACTGTCTTTTTCCGGGTGGAGACAATCAAACAATTTATCAGACAGCTCGGTGTGGCACAGGTCAAAAGCCTCACGAAACTGTTCAGGATGGTAACCTTCCTTCAGGTAAAACCCAAAAGGCAACATCTGCCGTTGACTGCTCATACGACGGATCAGCTCCATAAAACCATTCAGCCGATCCGCCTGGGTCAGCAAAATCCAGACAGGGAGGGTATTGGCAAAACGCTGGTTAATGTACAGTAACCGCCACCGCAACTGCCGGGCCTGTTCCAGAAGGCCATTGGGATCACGCAGAAGCAACTGTTCTGTAGAGAGCGCAGCAAGAATGCCATTAAGGGGCCTTCTCGGACGTTTCTTGCGGACTAGCACCAGCAGGTGATCAAGGAGAAATTCGTCCAGCTGTTCTTTATCACGGGTATAGTACTGCCCTACCAGTTCAACGATAACCGCATGCTCACTCAGCCAGAATACGATACTGGACACCCGGTTTGGGGAAGCCGTGGCCACCTTTTCAAAACCGGCATTAATTAACCAGCTGGATTTACCGGAACCTGCAGTACCAATCATCACCAGCCAGGCCAGGGTGTAGGGCGTTTTGCCATGGCGACTGTTCAGAATTTTCCAGAGCTGGTTCCAGTCATACATTAACTGTTGTTTATATTGCGCCTTATTCTGTTCTGAAACGCCGCTTGCAGAACTGTCATCAGAGCTTGTTTCGAAAGCATGCCCGGTGGTGCCACGAGCTTTCTGGCGACGCAACACTACCCATAGGATCAGACAGCAGGCCAGCACAATAATTAACGACAGCACCCACTGCCAGACAGCGGTAAGCCAGCTTAACCACTCACCGCTGACCAGGGGGGCAAACCAGACCATTGACAGCAATAATACCGACAGCGATGCGACAATAATGATCGGATTAGTCATGACGTCATATAAAAAAGTATCAGGTCTTCTTATCAGGGCCTGCCACTGTGATCCCGGAAGATTCGGAGGGATTGCGTAAAATAGACAGCTGCACAGGTGTTGCCTGCCCCTGCTGCAATTGCAACTCAGACAGCCCGGTATAAGTGTGATTGATATACTGTATACAGAAATGGGTAACCGCCCCCGACAGCATCAGGATTGCGATAACCATTGGCAGATATTGCCGGACTCTGATCACCTTCAGCGGTCGCCAGGGTGCGCTGAGAATGGCCATGGTCTGATGCTCTCGGGGTTTCTGGTGCTCGCGGATTTCCGTGAATATGTTATCAGCAAGCTTTGCCAGCTCATGTTTATCGGTGTGCTGATAACGGCCGCAAAATCCCAGTCGCAGGAGCAGATAAAGCAGTTCAATAAAGTCAATCATTTTGGGGACATTCTGCCGCGCCTGTTCCAGCAGGACAAAAAATACTTCACCGGCATTGCGCTGCTGAAAAAGCTGCGCCACCAGGGCATGATTTTCCCAGCAGCCCGACTGCCCCCAGCCGGTATTCATTATTTCCTCATCAACGGCGGCACAGAGCGCATAACAGGTTTTCTCCATCATTCTGGGGGGGTATCCGGCTTGCAACCCACGGTTATGAAGTTCGTTAACACTTCTGACCAGATACTGGTGCAGCTCAGGCAGATTACTGACTTCCTGCTGCTGTGACAGCGTGCTGAGAATAGCCAGCAGTTCTGCCGACAGGTTGATAAGCGTATTGCTGCTGATATTGAAATTACCGAACAGGCCACTCTCGTCACGAAGCTCAGCACCAGAGCCATCCTGCGGGGCTGCCTGTTGAGTTTCTGCGATAGTTAATCCTCTATCCGCTACTAACTCATTCCCAACAGCCTGAAACCCAATACTGGACGATGTCATACTATTACCTGACTACAAAACAGTTGATAACGGTGTCTTCCGGCATCTGCTCATCCACATGAAGGGCCAGCAGGTCATGGGTTCGCACCATCTCCTGCCACAGTTCATTATCAGTGTCGATCTCGAAATAGACCGTGTTAACCTTTGCCCTCAGCTCAATGGGCGGCCCCGCCATGGCGGTGATGGGTACTGCGGTCAGTGCATTGCGAACCCGTTCAGCAATACGGTTATGACCACAGAGTTTGGCCGAATTGATAAATACCGTGCGGGTAAGGGACTGATTCAGGCTGGAGGCTACAGAAAGAATAAACCGGCCGTCGTTAAACAGGGTTCGGTCATCAATCCTGGTACGCAGTAAACGACGGAGTTGAAACAGCCGGGTATCCCAGACAAGCTCAACCACCTTGTCCTTACTGGCCTGACGCAGATTGAGCAGCAAACTGGACAGCACAGGCGCAAAGCACCCATAAATATCCAGCTCATTAAAATCGGGAAATTCTGGTGCCAGTGTCGTGTTAAAGGTGGCCAGATCCGCAGCCATAATGGCCAACATCCGGTAAAGCTCGCAGGCTGAGATACCTGACTGTTTTTCCACCAGTTTGAGCCAGGCACCATGTCGATTCAGTGCCTGCAGCCAGAGATACTCAATCTGCAGGGTCTGAAAGCTTTTCTGCTGCCCTTCTACCCCGACCTGGGTGGCAATAAATGACGCCCGTTGTCTGACCATGGCGCGAAGGTTCTGGACCTGTTCAAGCAAGTAGCGGGAGGCGCGGTAATCAAGACAGCGGGGAATAAAGGTACTGTCCAGGACCACTTCACCATCGGGATGAAATTCCTGAATATGGGCCATCGCCAGAGTGGAATAGTCATCCCGGGCCTCACCCTCAGCCATAAGGCAGGGATTCAAACGCGACAGTTCCAGCTGCACCGGTTCATTTTTGCGATCAGTACCATCATAAACACTGTGAGCCGAACTGATATATCGAACTGCTCTCGTCTTTTTCTCTTCCGGTGCCGTGTTAACACAACCGGGCTTATTCAGGGGAATGGCCAGATAGACCGTCCTGCCACAATGGCTGCTGTCCAGATCCATGGACAGTGAGACCGTCAGTTGAAAAGGCGTTCCATCGGGAAACAGGCCGCTGGCTTCACGAATAAACAGTTTGCCAGCCCGGAGTTGTTCACTGTCAATACCCAGGGAGGTAAAGCCAGCCTTGCCCGGCGCATAAATATTAAACAACTGCCGGTTATACCATTCCAGGTAGCGCTCCTGTTGCTGGAAATGCTGGGGGCTGAGAAACATCCCCTCAAGCCAGACGGCTCTGTCAACGCTATGATCCATGGGGTAGCCTGCCAACAAGACGAAGATGGTTACCGTTGATCTGTAATACCATCGAATTCTGACTGGCAGGAACAATGGATTCCAGCACCCACCAGATAGCTGACTGATAACTGGCAAACTCGGCAAAAATAGCGATAAACCGTGTTGTCCTGTCCAGCTGCAAGGTCAGCTGGCTGCCGGTATCCGGCCATACCGTGGGCAACCGGTGTTTCTTGACCAGCGTCCCCTGGAGAATGGCCACATCCTGCAGGTAGATATCCAGGAAGTCAGCATTGGCAAATAGTTCGGCACTTTGCAGTTCATACATGCGCAGCTGTAAAGGTGCCGCATCAACCTGCTGACCGCTGTTCATACCGGTGCCGTTATTGCTATCACTGTCTGCCACGATCTCCAGCGATAGCATGGTCTCAGGCTCTGGCCGAACTTCGCTGCCAGAACAGCCAGTTAATACCAGGGCCAGCAGGAGAAGAAATGAGCCTGAAATAGCATACATTGAATCAAGTCCTACCGGTTCACCGCCTCTTTCAGCCGCTGAAGAAACAGCGCCTGATAATGTCTGCCATGCATCAGGCAGCGATAGAAATTCTGATACTGTTGCCAGAAGTCGGCACAGGCTGTTTCTGATGTTTCTTTTGCACTCCCGGAAGCTGGCTCCTGCCGGTAATTCATCGGAGATAACAGCTGCTCGAGGTTATCCGGACAGAAGTCAGCCATCATTAAATCAACCGCCACCAATATGGCATCCAGCACTGCCGGCTGTTGCATAAGTTCCAAGAGTTGCCATGCTTCTGCCTGCGACAGTTCAGGCTGATGCGGTTCGGATGGCTCAGCTCCCGTTAAATTGGGGGGATCCTGTTCAATGGCTTCCGCCTGCGGCACCGGTAGCATTCTGAGATTCCGGTTTATGCTCCACTCACTCTCTTCATCATCACTGGCCAGAACATCAATAAGCGGCACTGGATGACAGCTGATCGGGGCTGTGTCAGCCGTATCAACGACGAAGTCGGAAAACGGTGATTCAATTTGCAGCTCTGGGCCATCAGGTCCGATAGATAGCGAAGATTCCTGTCGTTGTGCCTCGGGTGGTAAAAACGGATCATCAAGATGCTCTGTCCGGGAAGCTTCTTCAACGGACATAGTGTCTTCCGCGGGCAAAGGGCCCTCAAAATCCCAACTCTGAGGGGAAGACTCCAGCCCGTTATTCTCAAGCGCCAGATCCGTTTGCTCAGTGGCCAGGGATGCCATGCCGTCCCTCTGCCAGGGAGAAAAATCACTGGCCATCAGACAGTAATTGCCACAGTAGATCATATCGCCATCGCTCAACAAATAATGCCTGCTCTGCCTGGGCTGTATCGGTGTGGTATTCACCATCAGCTCACCGGATGACATATTTTCCAGGTACCATTGATTATCATCCCGGAAGATACGGATGTGACACTCAGCGATGGATTGCTGGCGATCAGGCAGAATAATCTGACAACGGTGACCCCGGCCAATCAGCACTTCACCATCAATAACATAAGACAGTGAACCAAGGGTCTCCCCTGCGGGGATACTGAGAACCATAAGTTGCATAAGCGATCTGATATGGTCGTTTGACAATCAAGTGTAGTTGCCTTGGTTTATTTCGCACGACGATTAACAGCCATATTTCGGTAGCCATTTGAAAAGAGGTCTGTTTCCCGGGGTGGGAACCGGACAATATCCAGCGCCATCAAGGTGCTCACCCCCCAATCAAAACCGTTGGCCAGCCCAAAATTACCGTTCCCCCATGAGCCGTGGTATCCCCCATACGTACCGCAGGCCGACCATTAATCAATACCGTCAAACTGCCTTTTACTATGCTATCTGGCGGACCTGCACAGATACATGGCTGCCCCAGGGTCGCAGCTGGCAGGCCGCCAATCAGTACCGTTGAGGGCAGTGGCAGAATTGGCCCGCCCACATGGGGAACAGGCACGACTGCAGGCGTCTGCATCGGACAGATATGCATATCCCCGGCCCTTGCTGCTGGCCCCATAATTACCTCCCCTTGCCGCCATCGGCAATATCAATACCCATGGCAATAAACTGCCGGTAACGTTTATTACCTTTCCGGCCATCGGGCAGCACTGCTGCCAGGCAGATAGCCCCGGCCACCGCATGGGCATAAAGCCAGGGCGGAGCGGGACTTTGTGGCCCGTTCACCGGGGTCAGGCTGCCGCCACTCCAGAACACACCCTGGGCCAGCCAGCCACAGGCATTATCCAACCCGGCCTGTTGCGCCATGATGTCTGCCAGACGACGATGAGTTTCTATCGGTTCCTGAAGCCATCGCCTGACCACATCGAGTGCCTTCTGCTCCGTTTCCGATAGCGGGATACCGGCCTTTTCAATGCATAAATATCCCCACCAGATACACTCAACGGCCAGCAGACTGTGGCTCAGAAAGATGACCAGTTCCTGATGCATTGTTTCCCCGGCCAGACGATTGATAAACGCCACCGGTGTCAGGGAAGGATCTACCCATTTCTGAAAAGCACGATCCTGTTCATAGCGCTGTAGAATGTCTGTGGCCAGGGGTTGAGGGATTTTTTTCAGGCTCGGTTTGGTCACTAACATAGTCAATTAATTTTCACAATGGCACCGGAAAGATCGACCATCGCCCCGGCTTTTACAGCGGTCATACCGTTGCCCTTGATATTAACCAGCGTGCCCTTAAGCTCAGCATTGACAACACCTTCCACCGCTGCGCTGACCCCGCCCTTCACCGTTGCTGAAACTTTGCCGTCTATGTTCACCTGTACCCCCGAGATCTCTACCCCCGATGGTGACAGGGTGACCGTGCTGGGACCACATTTGATCTGCACCGAACTGCCAGACAGGCTGATACTGCTGGCCCCGACACTGAGCTTGATGGCGGTTTTGCCTGTGGCACTGATATTGCCGGCATCCATATCAAGACTGCCGGTGGCGCTTTCTGAGATACTTCCCTTGCTGGTGATATTCACATCGCCGGTACTTCGGGTATCCGTTGCACCCCGAACCTCAAGGCTGTAGCTACCATCCGTTTTCTGCTGGTAATTACCGGCAGTATCCAGCATGCAGTCTGCCCGGGTCCGGGTGGTGATATTCCCGGTGACTTCCGTGAGTTGCTCGCCCTCTATCTTATGGCTGTCGTTTTCCTTGACGGTTCTTTCCGATGTTTTCTCCACAAGTGTCGTATCTTTACCTTTGATCACACGGCTATTGTCGTTTTTGATCAGGATGGAACGATCTTTTTCCGCCTGAACATACATCAGTTCTTCACCCTTGTGGCAATTGAAGCGCAACTCACTGAAATTATCGGCTCCCCCTTTTGGCAATGATTTGAGTTTTATCCCCTGTTCCATACCGGATTTGTAGGGCTGACGTCGCTGACCATTATAAACTGTGCCCACAACCACAGGCCGGTCCGGATCATGATCCAGAAAACTTACCAGCACCTCATCACCCACCCTGGGGGTAAACTGGCAACCAAAACCATCCCCGGCCAGAACCTGGGCAACCCTTATCCAGCAGGAGCTATTCTGATTGGCCTGCCCCTCCCGGTCCCAGTGGAACTGGACTTTTATCCGGTGAAACTCATCCAGGTAGACTTCATCCTTTTCAGGCCCAACGACAGTGGCACTGTGCAGTCCGGGCATAGGCGGCTTTGTTACAGCCTGCCTGGTTTGCCAGGGGGTTTTCAGGGGAATACAGGAAAAACCGTTGCTGTACTCCAAACTGCGCCCGTCTTCTGCCGTCACCATGACATGATTGACCAGCCTGAGCAGGTAGTGTTGCTGTTCCTGACTGTCCGGGTGATGTTTCAGGGCAAAGGTTGTCCCTGCCGCAAACCCGGTCAGGGTACTTTCTCCCTCCACTTCACTGAGCCGGGTATCCAGCGCCTCCTGACGTTTCTCCACCACTGCCCCGCCCTGTTCCCGGCTGGCAAAAGCGCCGGGGTAAAAATACTGCTGCAACCGTCGGCGATGGGGCATGCTTTGCTGGCTTTTGACTTCATCAGTCAATATTGGCCACCCCGTGGTCATATTGTAATCTGCTGACTGTACCGAGCCCGCCACCATCCAATAACCGTGGACCCAGCGGGTAATGGCCCGCTCCAGCCGGGTACTGTCCACAAAATATTCAATATCACTCTCCCCGCAGTCACTGAACACCCGGTTCGTTTCTCCGACAACCAGCTGATGTCGGCCATTATCCTGCCTGAAATAATAGAACCAGCCCCGCGCAGCGATCAGCCGACAGATAAAATCCCAGTCACTTTCATTGAACTGAACACAGTACTCAAGGCGACTGTCGTTGTTGGTTTTCAACTGAAGATCCGATTGAAAATCATGTTCACGACAGATCGAAGTAATAATGTCACCGGTCTTCTTTTGTTGAAAAATACGACAATTGGTCCGCTGCTGGAGAAACCAGCACCAGGGGGAAACCAGCAATTCATAGTGAAGGTAGCCCCGACTGGCCATCAGGCCTACCTGGCGAACCTGGACACAATACCCATGAAAATACCTCTGCCGGACACGGTCTGAACCCCTGCCGGGCTGATAGCAGAACGTGATTTGCTGCCCCAGCAACGCAGTTTCTGACAGTTTCCTGGCCAGAATCACCGCGCGGTGCTGAAAAAGGTCATCCAGCTGTTCGCTGCTGTGCAGCTCTGAGACAATCCACTCATCTCCCTGTTCCGAGCGGGCAGTCAAAGGCCGGGCATGTATCTCAAGGTCTTTCATTGGCTAACTGTCCGAAAGATTCAGGCATAAGCAAGCTGCCCGGTCTTGATATCCCTTTTAATAACGTCAAAAGCAATGCATTCCCCGGTCTGCAGAGTCTTTTTCAGTCCGGCATAATCCTTTGCCGCCCGCAAAAGAGCCGTCATATCCTCTGCCACAACCTGTTTCTTACGCTCTCCCCGGACTGTTTTACTCTGCAATACCGTCCCGTCATCCTTGGTTATCTGTTCCGTGGCGTATTGAAAATATTTCGACTGGGCATTGCCGACAAATCCCTCAACGACATTGATCTCATTGATCCCCATAACATCCCCGTAACCATTAAAACCGGGCACCCGTGCTGCCCGTTTCTGTACCGCATCGGCCTCCAGGTCAAGATTGCTGACCAGGGCTACCATACGACCACGACAGTCCATATAGACCTGACTCAACTCGGCATCTGAAGCCCTGTCATTCAGAAATTGAGCAAAGGTGATCAGCCGCCGGGTATGCACAGAACCGGGGTTGTAGTGCTTCATGGTTTTTGCCAGTTTCATCAGGGCCGGCATGGCAATGGCGTCATACCCGACCAGCAGAAGGCCTCTGGGAGAAATGATGCAGCTGGCGCTGATACTGGAACCTACCCCCAGCGTGGCCCCGGCTGAGGTGTCAAAGCTGACTTCATCGATGGACGCCTTTGCTGCCAGTTTTGCGGCTATGCCGACCCCGAATGACATCGACTCCCTGGCCTGCAGGGTAAAGATATTCACCCCCCTGCCGGGGTGTTGCAAAGCTACTTTCTGCTCAGAACCAAACTCAAAGCCGGCAAACAGTTTGCCCCCGATATCCATCCCTACCCCCTGACCATTGACGAAGCACTGCAGGTTGCCCGCGGCAATACCACCGGCAAACAGGTCGCCACCCAGTTCCACTTCCGCCATCTGGCCAACGGTCACACTGCCCTGTCCATTCATCACGACAGCGAGGGAAACCTCCCCTTCAAGATCGGCTTTAAGTCCATGAAATCCCCGGGTAGCTGACGTAGAATTTTCGATCAGGTCGGTCTCCACAGCCGATTCCTGATAATTGTTCACCACTCCTGCGGTTGTCCCTGCACTGCCCCCGGCCCTGGCGTGAACTTCAGCACTGCCACTGGCGTGGACTTTTACCATGTCCAACTCACCACCCAGCAGACGACGAAGGTATTCTCCTTTGACCTTACAGGAGTAGGTCAGTTCATAATCAATATCTGCCCGCAGACTGGCCTCAGCGCCAATGCCTGCTGCCGCACTGGCCCTCAGCTCATCCATTCGGGCTGCGCCAGACGCATGACCGGAGGCCTGACCACTGGCTTGCAGGTTACCTTTCAGGGATTGTTTCAACCGGCCCTGCTGCCACTCCTTTTCAACAGACAAATCAGCACTGCCAGCGGCCGATACCGATGCCTCACTTTGTGCACTGCCCTCGGCCAGCCCGATAATCCCCTTGCCAAAGCCGGTGGTGGTGCTCCCGGCACTGCGTGCTACCGAGGTGCTGCCCTGGTACATCCCCACCGTGTTGGAGTTCCATTCATACCAGGTGGTCCAGTCCGTATCCACCTCCGTCATATACTGGTCATGGACCCTTGCGGCACTGGCCGCCAGCAGCTCGTAGCGGAGCCGGGAAACCGCCAGTTCCGCCAATGTCCAGGAGTGGTCGGTTTTGTCTTTTTTGATAATGTCCAGAAGATCAATTTTATTGGTGATAATCCGGGTTGCCAGGGTATTGCGGATCATGCGCTTGACCCTGGTCTGTTCCACGGGCGATGGCTGGTAAGCGGCCAGATGTTCAGGAAAATTTCGACTGGCACAACCCACCAGGATTTTCCATTTGGGGTGCGCCAGTATTTTTCTGGGGTCCGTGGTCTGGAGTTCACCTTCCAATGTCGTATAAACAGTATCAACCGCTTCCTGAAAGTGTTCGACACGGGTAGCTTTCTGATAGCCAAACAGCTTTTTCTCGCCCATCTCCCGGGTCCAGCCGTCAACCAGCTGCTCAAAGAGTGAATCATTGATATTAATCAGCTTTCTGGTGGGACCCAGTTCCAGCAATTCGGTGAATCTCATGGTGGCTGTACCTTACTCACGCCTAACCAATGGTATAAACAATCCGCTGGTTATCCAGCCCAACGGTAACTGAAGCAATGTGTTTACCCTCTGCCATAAAGGCCAGACATTCCGCCGCCAGCTGCGGCATCAGGTTCCTGTTGATCTGTTGCTCGATAGCCCGCGCACCGATCTGTGGATTGCTGTGCCATTGCACCAGCTGCTGAACCACGGCATCATCCACACGCAAACTGGCACCATATCGGCTGGCCAGGTTGTGCTCTATCCTCCCCAGGGCCAGACGACAGATTCTGGTCAGATCAGGTTCGCTCAGGGGCAGATAGGGAATAATGGTTACCCTGCCCAGAAAGGCCGGTTTGAAATAGCGCAGCAGTTCATCATTGATGGCCGCCAGAATGGTATCCCTATCCGGAATACCTTTACCCTGCCGCTGAAACTGAGCCACCAGGTCGCAGATTAACCCGTCAGCGGCATTGGCAGTCATAATGATAATGGTCTGGCAAAAATTCACTTCCCGCCCCTCACTGTCCGTCACACGGCCCTTATCAAAGACCTGGTAGAAAATATCGTGGACACCGGGATGAGCTTTTTCCATTTCATCCAGTAACAATACTGAATATGGACATCGTCGTACGGCTTCGGTCAGTACACCACCTTCACCATAGCCCACATAACCTGCCGGGGCTCCCAATAACATTGAGACTTTATGTTCCTCCTTGAACTCGGTCATATTCAGTACGGTCAGATTCTGTTCACCGCCGTAGAGCTGATCGGCCAGGGCCAGGGCTGTTTCTGTTTTTCCCACACCAGAAGGACCGCACATCAGGAAAACCCCCACCGGCTTGCGTGGATCTGATAATCCGGCCCGGCCAATACGGACACTTTGGCTGATCCCTGAAATGGCATCGTCCTGACCAACCACCCGCTGGCACAGGTTCTGTTCCAACAACATCAGTCGTTCAATTTCATCCCTGAGCATGTCGCCTGCGGGAATGCCAGTCCAACCGGATACCACTTCCGCCACGCTGTCGGCATCCACCCGGGCAAACACCAGCGGCCGATCCTTACGGCAGGCCTCAAGTTCCTGCTGTAACGCACTGAGTTTATTCAACTCTTCTGTTGCCACCGGCACCTCGTTGGTTAACAACTGCTGATCCACCCGGGCCGACAGGGGAAGTATTTTTGCCACTATCCCCTGTTCCTGCCGCCAGCGTTGTTCCAGCACCTCACCCTCGGTTTTTGCGGTTGCTATTTCCTCCTCCAGCAGGGCAATGCGTTCAGCCACCGCTGCCCCGATCACCCGGTCTCGTTGCAGCTCCCGGAGTTCACTGGTCAGGGCCTGCTGATGCTGGCGCAGGCGCTGCAATTCAGCGGGGGTGGTATGGCGGGAAAGACTCACCCGGGAGCAGGCAGTATCCAGCAGGCTGATGGCTTTATCGGGTAACTGTCGTTCAGGCAGGTAGCGGATCGACAGTTGCACAGCGGCCTGCACCGCGTCCTCATGAATACGCACCAGGTGATGTTTTTCCAGCAGTCGGGCCATCCCACGGGTCATCCGGATGGCACTGGTTTCGTCCGGCTCAAGTATTTTCACCGGCTGAAATCGGCGGGCCAGGGCCGCATCCTTGTCAAAATATTGTTTGTATTCCGACCAGGTGGTGGCCGCAATGGTTTTAAACTCCCCCCGCGCCAGGGCCGGTTTCAGCAGATTCGCCGCATCATTCTGACCGGCAGCACCACCGGCCCCCACCAGGGTATGGGCT
Source organism: Endozoicomonas sp. ALE010 (assembly GCF_049310165.1). Lineage (NCBI taxonomy): Bacteria > Pseudomonadati > Pseudomonadota > Gammaproteobacteria > Oceanospirillales > Endozoicomonadaceae > Endozoicomonas > Endozoicomonas sp. ALE010. The sequence continues at coordinate 29,394 of NZ_JBLYNV010000040.1, forward strand.
TCATCAATAAAGACAACAATGGGATGATCGGACTGCTTGACTTCATTAATGACATCCTTAAGCCGGTTTTCAAACTCCCCTTTAATACTGGCACCAGCCTGAAGCAACCCCAGGTCAAGACTGAGAATTGTCACTCCCTGCATAGTTTCCGGCACATCACCCAGCACGACCTGCTGGGCCAGCCCTTCCACCACAGCGGTTTTACCGACGCCGGCATCGCCCACCAGGATCGGATTGTTCTGCCGGTGACGACAGAGAATATCAATGATCTGCCGTATTTCCCGGTCACGGCCAATAATGGTGGGGGACCTATTGCTTAATGAACCGGATTCTTCCAGAGCCACACGGGCGGCATCGGTCATATTGATGGTGTATTTATCCAGTGCTGACTGACTGCCAGGCGGTGCCCTTCCCTGTTTATCCGGCACTTCCGGTTGCCGGGCCAGGCTTTGCAGTTTTTCCCTGGAAATTTTCCCCAGCTCCCGGGTGAACTGGGTCTCTGTCAGGGTAAAACTATCTTTGGCCAATAGCGCCAGAATCAGGTGGTAAGAGGTCATGGTATTCTGCTGGAAATTCACCGACGCCAGCAGCCAGGTATCCTGAATCAGGCTCACCGTGGTTTGGGCCAGGGCCGGGGTGGCCTGATAGCCTGTGTTAAGTCGATCCAGCCGTTGCTCCAGATCATCCACGATCACTTCCCGGGCCAGCTGCTGGCTATGGATAATCCGATCCATATCACGGCCCGGTTCCCGGAACAGTTGCAGCAGCCAGTGATCCGGTTCAACCGTCTGATGCCCACGGTGAACACAGAGTCCGGCAGCCATTTCCAGAGCCTGGCGCAGCTCCGGTGATAAATGACCAACCAGGGTTTTCAGTTCCACCTGTTGCATAAATCGAACCCTTGGGAGTTGTCTGGAAATAACTTCCCTATTTTCATTGCCTGACTCCGTTCGGACTGAGCTTGTCGAAGTTCGGTGGCACGACCCTTCGACAAGCTCAGGGTGAACGGAAATCGGGAACTTATTAAAAGACAATTCCTTGGCTGTACTCCAGCTTAAAAAAAACGGCTGCCCCACTTACTGGATTGATGTTCCGGGAAATCCACCGTGACTCTCTGCTCTGGATACAATTTCGATAGCAGACAGCTGAGACGCCCAAGACGGGCAGTGTGGATAGCCGGTCTGGCAGACAATTGCGGTGCAGACAGGCAGTGACGCGGGCAATTAATCTGCAGTCGGAAGCGAACCAGGTTGGCAAAATAGATGCCGCACATCTCCATAATGGCCGGTGCCAGCTGTCGGTCCCGGGTGATCGCCTGGTACTCTGCCCCGGTATTGATCACAATCACCACGTAAACGCAGGAATACAGCAGATAGCCGGAATGGCCCAGCAGGCAGCTCGCTCCCAACCGGCCCACACAACGGCTGCGATAACCCACCCGGGAGTGCAATTGTGTACGACAGTCTGGTGCCACTGGTATTCTCATCGGGGGGGGTGACTCCAGACGGAATTTCAACGAAAAATAGTCCTCCAGGATTAACGACAGTAATTTCAGGTTGGAGGTTTTCCGGCCAATAACGGCGATGTAGCGCACCAGGTTATTCACCGGGATAGTTTTCGGTGAGGGCAATCCGCCCAGTGCCAGCAGCCGTTGTCTCGGGCTCTGGGCACTCCCCGGTTTCTGTTCAAACAGCACGGACAGGCTGGAATCCAGGGTAATCTGGCTGGTGTGTCTGAGGATCTGGTCATTAAAGAGGGAAAAAAAGCCTGATATGCTCTCAGGCGTGTCCTCCCGGCCTCCACTCAGCCGCATCTGCTTTTCCAGATCCTGGTAAACATAAGGCAGTGTGCCGTAATAACCGTGCAATGCCGGCTGGGTAGATAGCAGACGCCAGCCGCTGGCAACTCGACACACCTGGTACAATTCCCCACAGGGAAAGCGATAAGCCGGATCACAGGCAAAGCGCAGCGACACCTGCGCCAGACCATCGCCACGGTGTTCAATGGGCTGGGGAATCTGCCCCAGCACCCGCAGGGCCTGGGCGGCCTGCCAGCGCCAGGGTTCCTGCTGCAGGGAGGTAATCAGCGATTGATCTGATAACCATGACGGCGTGTACATCGAATATATTCTCCCTGATGCCCTTTCAGCTGAATGACCACCTGGATAAAACTGTGGAAGCCGGCAAAACGAACGGCCAGATAGTCCAGCAGGTTGCTGAACATCATGATGCTGGATTGTTTCAGTTTGATCGGGTCCAGCTCAAACACCACTTCACTGCCCTGCAACAGGCACTGGTGGCCATCAATACGAATCTGCGCCACCTGTGGCTCTACCCGAATGGCTGACATGGATTCCAGCCAGGCGACCCCTGTCGTTGTTTTCCGCTGCGCGTACATGGACAACAGGTTACGGAATTGTCTGGCCGGGTCCCGGGCCTGAAATATTGAGACAATGTTTTCGCTGAGCAGCACCAGCAGATTGAGCCGGGTCTGAATATCCAGCTTGCGAGCGACGGGTGCCGTAGGCCGCATCAGCAGCCTGACGTCGGTGGGCAGAATAATATTATCCAGACACTCAAGCCCGGGATTGGCCGGCAGGTCCAGCACCTGATTACCGTTGCTGCAAGTCACATGGGGAGACAGCACCATCACCTGATTCCGGCCGGGGTCCATATCCGTGTGGCTAATCTCCAGATGACCATAACGCCCGGTATCCACATCCACCGGCCGGTGCAGCCAGAAGCAGTGATGCTCACCGTCGTTATGTTTCAGGCCATATAACGGCGGCAGAACCACCGGCTGCTCACCGGTAATATCCAATACCTCTGTGACCGCCTGGATCTCCACCGTATTGGGACTATAGCTATCGGGGATCAGGGGATAGTCCAGCTGCCGGTGATCAACCACCACCGGTTCGGCAATATGGTCAAACAGGTTGACCAGAGGGGCGCAGCCCTGCAGAAAGCGAAGCTGGTCTACTCCCAGCAGCATTTCATCGGGCATATTTTCCAGGCAGAACAGCAGGCTGACCTCACGGCTGTCGAACTGTTGCAGTTGTGTCCCGATCCCGTTCAGCCGGAACCCGAAAAACAGCTCCGGCAGCGAGAGCAGTTCAGTCACCATCTGGTAGTCAGAAAAAAAAGTATGTTCCTGGCTTAACAGCCGGTCGCCTTCGCCAAAACCCACCGGTGCAAATGATGCCAGGGGTAGCTCATGGTAGCGGCCCTGCCGGTCCACCAGCAGAATCCTGCACAGATCCCGGCATAGCAGGTCATACATCAGCGTCTGCAGGCGGGCGGTACCCCGAAAATAGATGGTCAGCCCGTAGTCATCCGCCAGTTCATTGAATCGCCGGGACTCATCAATCATGGCAAGATCCAGCCCGAGCATGGCCACCGCCAGTTCCGGGCAGGGAATGTTGTCCCGGCCAAAGGGGCGACGCTCAATATGGGTACTGACAATATCAAACGGGCAAAGCTCCAGCTGGCGGGTAGTCCGGAACTGGCAGTAGCGATCATCATCGATATAAGCCCGGAAGCGGGTGCCCTGTGGCAGGGTCTTCACGGATGACTGGTCAATATCGGGAGCAACCCGGATCATACTGACGGAAGGCAATGGCTGCACACACAGGGGAAAAACCACCTGGAGCAGGTCAATGGAAATCTTACCGGACTCCCGGGCTGCCTGACGTGCCATTCTGGCGGTCAGCAGGGCAAACGATTCCATCACCCTGGCCACATGGGGATCATCCACCGTGTCATAGCTGATCCCGAGGCTCTGGGCCTGCTGGGGATGCTGTTCGGCAAAGTGCCGGGCCCCCTCCCAGAGCAGGGTCAGTTCCCGTTCGTACCAGGCCAGCAATGAATCAGGCAATGCCGTTCTCCTCTTGACCCGAAATAACCCCCATACCCAACTCCTCAGTGTTGACAATATCCACCCGGGCATCCGTCAGGTTCAACACTGAATCGAAACCCACCGGGACCCGCTGCTGCCGATCCACCAGTACGCCTTCAATATGAAAACGGATACTGTTGACCCGCTCATTGAGGGCCACCATCTCCACCACAACCTCCGTGAGCCGTGGTTCGTAATACCGCAGCAGCACCTCAATCTCTCGCGATAACCGACTGGCCTGAAAGTAGCTGCGACCGAGATGATCAACCGACAGGCCATAGCGCAGCAGCGACCGCCGGGCGAGCGGATAATCATCACCCGGAGCCAGCAGCGGCTGGCGGGATTCCAGCAGAAACCGGATATTTTCCAGCACCGACAGGCGCAGGTCTGTGGTGCGCTCACCGGATGGCTCTCGGGCCAGCAACAGCTCCAGCAGACTGACGCTCATTCCGTCTCCCTCAACTCGCTGGTATCGGTTTTCAATAGCAGACTGCTGTTAATGACATCGAACTGGTACTGGGGCTGCAGCTCAACTTCACAGTAATAGATACCCAGGCTCTCATTGCCATGAATCGTCACCCTGGATTTTTTCAATGGATAACTGGCCAGTACCGAGTCGTCGGCGTAATCGGCATTGGAGGTGTAGCCCTGCAGCCAGGTGTTCAGCTCCCGCTGGCAGGATACGGCGCTATCGTAGCTGCCAATATGCTCTCGGATCAGCACTTTCAGATAGTGCCCGAAACGGCAGCCGATCAGTGTCGTCTGCAACATATTAATAATCCGTAAATCATCGCCTTCCCAGCCGGACTGATGGAGCGAGCAATTGCTGAAAAAGGCCAGATCGCCACTGAGATAAACGGTGGTCAGGGGGATAAAACCCTGACCGCTGTAAAACTCTTCCAGAGAGTCAGTGAGCCGCAGCCAGGCGGCGGCGGACACTGTCGCACGTTTTTTCACCAGTGCCCCACCCCGCTCACCCGGTACCCTGAGGAAGCCAAACCAGCGAATCCGGTTAAACTCCTGCAGGACATTACCAGCAAAGGCAAAAGCGCTATTGCCCCACAGGTAATCACTGCCAACGCCGTATACCGGGTGCTCATTAAAAAGGATTCCCTGGTAACAGTGCTGCCAGGGTGTCCTGAGCAGCACTTTGGGAAAGGCCAGCCCGAGAAAACGACTGCAACCCAGGCTGCGCAGTCGACGCCAACCGGCAAAATCCTGACTGTTGAGAATACGCTGAACCCGTTCCGGATCGGTCCAGACATCAATATCGCTGGTGCCGAGAAAGTTTTCTGACACTGTCATCACCACCGGACAGAGGGATTCCTGGCCCAGCTCCGCCAGCAGCTGCAGGGTATACAGATCATCGTAACCAGTGACCTCATCCACCTCCGTGGTAATCGCCTGGTCCACCACCAGCAGCCCAAACGGATGGCCGCCAAGGGTATTGAGCTCCTGCCGGTTAACCAGCCGGAACAGCACTGACGTCTGTATACTGGTACTTAAATTCAGATCATGGGACAGTTCAGCCCAGCTCATACTCAGGAGCCGCACCCGTACCGGAGCCACACCGGGTACCGCATCCATCATATACAGCAGACCACGCCACAATGACTCCAGTGCTTTAAAACGAGGGTGCTGAATGATAGTACAGAGCTGTTCGGCCACCTCTTCATCAATAGCGGCCACCAGTTTTTGTACCAGTGCCTCGGCCTGTAGCGAACCATTCATTAGCCCGGAATATTGGCCACCATCCGCAAAGAGGTGGTCAGCTCTTCCATCTGCAACCAGGGGCGCAACCAGGCGATGGCAGAATAACAGCCGGGGCGGCCTGCCTGTTCCTGTACCATTATTCTGGCTTCCCGCAGCGGCGTTCTGGCCCGGGCTTCATTACCCACGGCGTTGGGGTTGGTGTAGAGACCGATCCAGGTGGACAGGTCTTTCTCCACATCCACCGGGTCCATGGCCGAACCGATTTTGTCCCGGCCCATCACCTTGAGATAGTGGGCAATCCGGGAACTGGCCATCATATAAGGTAACCGGGCCGAAATGGCCGCATTGGCCGTGGCATCAGGATTGGTATATTCCTTCGGCCGATTCAGGGTCTGAGCGCCCATAAACACCGCGTAGTTGGCATTTTTGTAATGCACCATGGGCAGCAGCCCCAGGTCCGACAGCTCCTTTTCCCGTTCATCGGTCAGGTTAACTTCGGTAGGACACTGTTGTACCCGGTCACCGGCTTCAGAGACATAGGTGTAATTGGGCAGGTTCTCCACCTTGCCACCATTTTCCAGCCCACGAATGGCGGTGCACCAGCCAAAAGCGGTAAAGGCATTGTTGATCAGCAGCCCCATATCATAGGCAGCATTACTCCAGGTGAAATCGCGGTTGGAGCGTGGCCGATGCACACCATCCCGGCCTTTGGGAAACTCCTCGAAGTTAAACCCCCTGACCGGACTGGCAGCCTCGCCATAGGGCAAACGGGCCAGGGTCCGGGGCATGGTCAGGGCAACATAACGGGCATCATCGCTGTCCCGGAAGGCATTCCAGCTGGCGTAGGCAGAAGCATCAAACCCTGCGGCCACCGGCCTGCCTGCCCCCAGCTTGCGGATATCATCAAATTCAAACAGTCCGGGCGATGCGGCGGCAATTAAGGGTGAATGGGAAGCGGCAGCCACCACCCCCAGGTAGCGCAGCAAAGCGACATCTTCATCATTGTGGCTGAAGGTATAGTCAGCCAGCAGGACACCGTAAGGTTCCCCCCCTGCGGTACCAAACTCATGCTGATAAACCATATTGAACAGACGACTGCGGTCAATAGCTGGGGCCTCTTCAAACTGCTCCAGTAACTCATCCCGGGTGATATCCAGCACCCTGACCTTCAACCGGGAACCCAGGTCGCTGTTACGGATCAGCTTATTAAGACCACGCCAGGAGCCTTCCAGCTTCTGAAATCCCTCCTGATGCAGTACCTCACTGAGTTGCCGGGATATCTTATCGTCCAGGGCCGCCACCGCCTCTTCAATGGTTTTGGTCAGGTTTTTGCTCCAGACCACCGTCCCTTCCAGGGCCTGGCGGGTCAGGGTAGCCAGCAGATTCCTGGTGGTATCCGGTGCCGTTTGCCCGGTAGCGGCTATGGCCCGGTCCAGAAAGCTTTCTGCCAGTTCCGGGGTTGCCTCAGTGGCAGACGCCTCAGCCTGTTCATCGCTCATATCAGTTCACCATGTTTTGCACCACAGAGATTGCAAAGACCTCTATGGAAAAGGAAAAAATCTCACATTTTCCTGTTTCCTGCTGTTCCCGGTGACCGGTTCAATCCTTACCCTCACCGGCATCACCAGAGGCACCGAGGTCATTAGCATCAATACCCAGCTCGCCGGATAGCCCGGTCAGGGCATCGGTACTCTGCAGTACTTCCTTCAGCAGGGCCTCCAGATCCCGGGAACGGTCCGCATGGGCCAGTAACTCCCTCAGCTGATTCCGTACTGCCATCAGTTTGCGCAGGGGTTCAATCTGCTGGACCACATTGGCCGGCTCAAAGTCTTTCATGGAGGCAAACGACAGGTTGACGGCAAACTCAGTATCATCCTCGCTGCCTTCATCACCGGCACTGGCCAGTTTATTGGCCACTTTCAAATTCAACTGGGGACCAATGGTGGCCATGACCGAGTCAAAGTTATCCTGATCGATATCAGTGAAGTTCCGGAAGTCCACTTCTTCTTTGTGGCTGTCCGGCTTATCGCCGGAAAACTCACCAATAACCCCGACCACAAAAGGCAGCTCCCGTTTTTCCAGGGCACCGTTGGTTTCCACATCGTAGGTAATGCTGACCCGGTTTTTACTGATGCGTTTATGCTGTGTATTCAACGCCATAATCTTTGCCCCTGTTATTCCTCAACTGGCCCTAACCTTTACTGGAATGGGATTCCGCCTTGCCGGTAGGCAGGTCGTAGGTGACATCGCCACCAGGTTCCAGCTTACCGCCTTCGCCTTCATTCCAGTGTTTCACCTTGACCTTGCTGTAGGCCAGGGCAATGCTCTCAAACGGGGTAGCACCGTCGGACGCACTGAGGCTGTAATTGACAATCCGGGCATTGGTTAACTGCAGCTGCAGGTAAACCTGTGCCCCCTGACCGGAGCGATCAGGCTTGGTCACAATAATATCAACGGTGTCGCCTGTATCCCCGGGCACATACATCCGTGAGAGAATATTTTCCGAGGCACCATCCATCTCCTTGCTGACAGTGATTTCACTCATGGCCACCATGCCGGCATCACGATTCATACCATTGCCAATATCCATACTTACCGACCGGGCGGCACCCCAGTTGAAGGAGCGAATGGCAAACCAGCCCTTGCCAGCGACACTGTCTCCACCGGTATATTCAGCCGTAGCATCACCTTTACTCGTGGCTTCGCCCAGCTTCATGTACATATTGGCCATAACTTTTTCCTCAGAAACGGTGCTGGTTACACAAGGTCATCCAGATTACTGATATTGAGCCCTCCGGGGGGATCGGAAACGGAAGGGACAGGTTCAGTAATAACCTCTTGTTGACGACTTACGTTGTCTGCATAGTCAGGTGGTGATGTCGGAGGCTCAGGTTCCGCAGCGGCCTGCTCAGGGGCCAGTGTTTCGGTCAGGACCGCAGGAATATGGCTGAGCCCTGCTACACCGGGGCCGGGAATGGGGACCTGATGGCTGGTATTCATGCCGGTTAACTCCATAATCCGGCCCATAAGGTTATTGTTATCCTGCAGCAGCTCATTCATTAATTCAGGCAACGGCGTATATCCCCAGCGGATCGCTTTCTCCAATAAATACGACACCGGACTCTGAGGTTCGGTACGCTGAAAATAATCGGACAACAGCCTGAGCTGCTGGAATGCCTGGTTGCGGTTAAACGATGGATCAGTCCCGGCGGCCTGCTGCTCGCCAGCGTTGCCTGTTTCATTCTGGACGACAGTTTCCTGCACACTCGCGTCTGGCTCGGCAGTGTCCCTGGGGAAATCTGTGATACCGTGGTTATCCCGGGCAGCCTTGCGAACATCCGGTGGCCAGGGGGTAATCAACCCCTCGGTGAGGTCAGCAATGGCCTGCAGGTTGGCCTCCAGGGCCTGACGCAGAAACCGGCTGCCCGGCGCGGGCATATTTATTTTTTTGAAATGCTCTATCAGGGTCTTATCCAGGGCATCAAGCCCATCAAGAACATCCTGAATGTCGTTTATTTGCGTAACAACAACGTTAATGTCGTCTGTGTCGTTTTGCTGGGAAGATGAAAACGCTATCTTAACCTTCTGTTTCAGCTCGTTGCGGCTGGCCTCTTCATGCTGGTAGCAGACATAGTCAATATCACTGACCAGGGGCAACATGCGCAGGGGCACGGCAATCTGGCAACTGTCCTCTGATTCACCGAACAGCAGCTTCAGGGCCCGCCCCTGAACCTCAGCCCGCTCCATACCGGCGTTATCCGGGTCTGCTGAGCGAAGCTTTTCCACCGGCAGAAAAGGCTGTATCTGCTCGCCAAATTGATTGATACAGAGGTCAATCAGCTGAATCACCAGGGCCAGTTGCGCAAAGGGACGGCTGGTAAACAGCTGAGCCATGGCCAGCCATGCCAGGCACTCCAGGTCCCGGGAAGATTTCTCCAGAACCTCCAGCAACAGGGTGCGCAATTGCAACCAGTTCTCCCGGTTTTCGATCTCCAGAATATCCAGCTCTGTGGGATCCGGATTCAGGGAGAGTTTCTGCAGACTGGTTTGGGCGATGTTGTAGGCATTGCGCAGGGGACGATACAGTTCACGATTGCTTTTCAGGTATTCTCCCCCCGGTGACTCCTCCGACAGAGGCACCAGAAAGGCATCAAACTGCTCGACAGATAACAACCCTTTCATTGCAGAAACATGCTGGTCATTTTCAATAAATTAGAAGACAGATTAGTTCCACTTTTATTGATCTGCCAGATTCTGTCGCTTAACTGAAATTGCCCGCTTCTAAATCCGTATATACCGAAAGGATATAGAGTTGCTGCGATGCTACAAGCGTCGAACTCCCGGTAGCCTTGATGAAGGTGACGGGGGGAGCCGGACAATAACGTAGAACATCAGATCATAAAGCCCCTAAAACACACCACCACACTACAAAACAAAAATAATCATTTTGACATACATCAAAACACACAATGCATTAATTCTGTACAGTCCGCGCAACTCATTAAATAATGACTGGATAACACAAAATGTCACAAACCTTCACTCAATCCATTGCTATAAATAATGCCTCGACGGGCGGTTGGGAGAAACGTGATACACAATGGATGCTGACACTGTTTGGCACAGCTATTGGTGCCGGCGTTCTATTTTTACCCATTAACGCAGGTCTTGGTGGCATCTGGCCCCTGATTCTGATGACCATCCTTATCGGCCCCATGACATTTTTGGCCCATCGCGGTCTCAATCGCCTGTGCCTGTCCTCCAAAAATCCCCGGGCCGATATTACCGAAACCGTTACCGAACATTTTGGTCAAAAGGCTGGAAGCCTGATCACTCTGGGCTACTTTGCTTCCATCTACCCTATCCTTCTGATCTATGGCATTGGTATTACCAACACTGTCAATTCACTGATGGTTAATCAGCTGGGGATGGCAGAGCCAAACCGTGCAATCCTGAGCTTTGTGCTTGTGGCCGCCATGGTCAGCGTTATGGTCGCCGGTCAGAAGACCGTACTGAAAGTCACCAATGCCATCGTATACCCGCTGATCATTGTGCTTTTTGGGACCTCTGTGTATCTGATTCCCCAGTGGAATACTGCCCAGTTTGATGTTTCTGTTTCCGCTGGCGACTTTCTGAAAACCGTTTTCCTGACCATTCCGGTGCTGGTATTTGCCTTTAACCACTCTCCTGCCATCTCTTCTTTTGCCTCAACCTATCGCAGCGAGCTGGGAGATAACGCCGAACAGCAGACCAGCAAGACACTGAAGCGCACCACCATGATGCTGGTCGGTTTTACCATGTTCTTTGTTTACAGCTGCGTTCTTACCCTGTCGCCAGCAGAGCTGCTTCAGGCCAAGGCTGCAAACCTGCCAATTCTGTCCATTTTTGCCGAGCGCACTGACAACCAGATCTTTGCCTGGCTCGCTCAGGTTGTGGCGATTATTGCCATCTCTTCATCCTTTTTCGGGCACTACATGGGAACCCGCGAAGGCCTGCAGGGCATGATCGTTAATCGTGCCAGGGCACAGGGGAAGCAGGTAAACCTTAAAGCCATCGATAAAGGGGTTATCGTCTTTATCACTTTGTCAGTATGGGCTGTTGCTTATGCCAATGTCAGCGTCATGGGCATGATCGAATCACTGGTTGCCCCAATTCTGGCCATGATTCTGTTCATCCTGCCGGTATACGCAACCCATAAAGTACCAGCAATGGCCAAATACCGCTCAAGGGCCAACATCTTCACCGTGGTGATGGGCTTGATTGCCATTACTGGCTTTATTACTTCCCAGTTGATGTGATCCCCCGCCGGGGCCCTGCGGCCCCGGAACAGTCACAATCATCATTCGGAATACCGGCAGAGCCGATGGCACTCCCGCAATATCAGTCCCAAACAAATGACGGCACAATAGGACAAGAACTCTTCAGGTACTTCAGGTAAAAGTGCCCGAAACAGCCATGTGCTTCAAAGCAGCAATACCCTGACAGGCATCAGAAATCCGCCGCTTACTTTAACCTTTTTACCGAACCAGCAAACTATGCTCAGTATTTTTGATATTTTCAAAACAGGCATTGGCCCATCCAGCTCACACACAGTGGGTCCAATGTGGGCAGGACACCGCTTTCTGAACGAGCTTGAAGAAAAAGGCATCCTGTCCAGTATCTCATCCATTCGTGTTGGTCTTTATGGCTCACTGGCGCTCACTGGTGTTGGCCATGGCACCGATAAAGCCACCCTGCTCGGCCTGGCCGGTTATCGCCCGGACACTATTGATCCCGATGAAGCTGATCAGATTTTTGCACATATCAAAACCAATAAAGCCCTCAAGCTGGCCTGTAAACACGCCATTGACTTTGATTACCACAAGCATCTGATTTTCCATAACGGAGAAACGCTGCCTGAGCACCCCAATGGCATGCGCATTTTCGCTTCCGACAACAATGGTGTGGTGATTTATTACAAGTCTTATCTTTCCATTGGCGGTGGCTTTGTGGTCTGTGCCGATGGGTACAATCAGCCAGAGGCGGCCAACAGCTCGGAAGACTCCTGTCAGATCCCTTATCCTTTCAGAACCGCCGCAGAGCTTCTTGACCTTTGCCATGAGCATAACCTGACCATTGCCCAGTTGACTATTGCCAATGAAGTTGCCCGGCATCAGGGTGATGGAGACCTGGTAAATGACAGGATTGATGCCATTTGGGCAGTCATGCACGCCTGCATCGAACGGGGCCTGCGTATGGAAGGAACCCTTCCGGTCAGTGGCCTGAAGCGCCGTGCCGCGAATATGCATAAAAAGCTGACCAGCAACCCTGAAGCCATGCTGATGGATCACTTTGCCATCATGGACTGGGTAACCCTGTTTGCCATGGCCGTTAACGAAGAAAATGCCTGCGGGGGCCGTGTGGTCACGGCTCCGACCAACGGTGCTGCTGGCGTTATCCCGGCGACGCTGGCCTATTACACCCGCTTTATCTCGCGAAATAATCAGCAGGGAATTCGTGATTTTATTGCCACAGCCGCTGCCATTGGCTCGCTGATCAAGATGAATGCGTCGATTTCCGGAGCCGAAGCGGGCTGTCAGGCTGAAGTAGGCTCTGCATGCTCAATGGCTGCCGCAGCGTTGGCTGCCATTCAAGGTGCCACCATGGAACAGGTGGAGAATGCCGCTGAAATCGGCATGGAACATCATCTGGGCATGACCTGCGACCCCATCGCAGGGTTAGTGCAGATTCCCTGCATTGAGCGCAATGGCATGGCCGCCATCAAGGCCATCACTGCGTCCCGTCTGGCCATGCGTGGCGATGGTGACCATGCGGTGTCGCTGGACAGCTGCATTGAAACCATGTATCGGACAGGGTTGGATCTTCAGGCCAAATACCGGGAAACCTCATTGGGTGGCCTGGCCGTGTATGCCAGGGCACAACCGATCAAAATCGTTAGGACAGCCTCCTAGTTCATGCTCTGTTGTTAACCGCGAAAACCTGGGTCTTTTTCGCTTCCTCAGCACTGGAGATACATTTTTCAAACCACTGATAATGCAATGCTTGGGAAGGGAGAACGCGTAATGACGGGTTTGGGTGTAAAAGATCATTGATTAAGCAAACCATCGGCTCAAGGTAGCTTTTTAAGGCCTCAGCCGTTTGGGTCAATGTATTGAAATCCTGGATATTTGGATGGCTTACCGAAGCTACTCTCAAGCACAGTTGCTCCAGGCTTTTTTTATCATTGGGTATGGCCTTATGGTAAGTGTTATCAGGCTTTACGGTTTCGTATCTCTGCATGGCGTGGGAAAGTGCCAGAGCCCGGGCTTGACGCTCTGAGGGAAAAAAGGTGCATAGTTCGGCATCGTGACAGAAGCTGACGGCTGTTCCGGTTTCCAGCTCTTTCAGAACTCTGTAGAGACTTTGACCATAAGCAAACGCATCGTCTGCTGTTTTTGCCGGGATATGTGCGTTCAGGTCTTGCAGTAATTTGAACGTATCCGGTGCGGCGAAATCCTCACTGCCAAAATGCGAACTTTCTCCGGCTACTGCCGCTTGTCCGAAGTCCAGCTGTTTAACGCTTTGGGTATTCTGGTCAAACATACAGTTAAATGGTTTAACATCAGAGTGAACAATGCCTTGTTTTTCAAGATGCGCCAGGGCAAACAGTTGCTGTTCTTGCAGATGGGCATAGGCATTAAAAAATTCGTCAGGCGTGATAATCCCAGTTTTCAGTTGGTGTATGAGTGTGATGGTCAGCGTTTGAAGATTTTGCCCATCTATGAACTCAAAAAGTAATCCTGACCGGTTATCGACCTCCACAAAACCATAGCAATTTACAATGTTTGGATGGTCGCCTACTTTTTTCATTATCTCTGCTTCCCGATTCAGAGACTCTATAGCCGCTTCGTGACGGGAGTTTGTTATTGGCCTTTTCAGGGCAAACTTTTCAGAGATTCCATGAACATCCATTTGTTCGACCAGGTCAACAATCGCAGTGGCACCGTGTCCAAGTGTTTTAGTGATTGAAGCCTGTTCGCTCAGTATTGAGTGGTCACTGTTTTCCCAGAAAACTGAATCTTCCGAAACCTCAGAGCTTGGGGTCAGGAGTATTCCGGTATCTTCGACTGATGACCCGGAGCGACTGGACAAGGAGGTGCTGCGACTTTCATAGCCAACGTCATTTTCGGTTGTGGGGATGTGTTTTGTGACAGGTGGGGTTTTGGTTGTATTCGTGGGCAGCCGGTCAGCCTGGTCGGTATGGGCTTCACTCCCCTCCTTTTCAGAGTTGATAGTGGAAGGAGTTGAGGCAGAAGGGTTGAGTGGTTTCATTGCCTGTAAAGTTTAGTTGCCCTGATAGAGCAACTTATCGACATGAAAGGCAACGACTTTGCCAAAAAAGCCGGATTCGGTCTGAAACTTCCTGCATATCAATGAATTACAGTTCATCATCATCGCAAATAACCGCTGCTGCTGGAAATTTACCGGATCCGCCCCCAAGGCAGGAAGTGTAACAGCACTGGGCTCAGGGCATTAGCAAGAAGTTAATTATGATGTTTCCGGGCCAGGATATCTATCGTAAGTCACCTTCTTATCCAAAAGTTTTATTTATAATAATCATTAAAAAGACCAATAATTAAATGAATTAGAAATTGGCGCAATAAAAACAATCAACCATGGAAGAGCTTAAGTACTCGAACGGAGAAGTTGCCATGATAACTGCATCGAAAATCACCCAGGCTTTACATATTGCGAATAAATCAGAAAATAAAAATACTGAGCCTAAAAAAGGAAGCTTTAAAGACCATTTAATAGCTTGTTGTGCAAATACTATTTATATGCCTGCCAGTTCAGATATCTCCAAATTCGGCAGTTACTCCCGAACGTATAAGAGCATGCCGAATATTGCACTTTCTGTCAAAAAACCATCAACCCCTCCCGCTGCACCGCCGCCGCCACCAATAATGAAACAACCTGACACATGGGCGCAGATTAAACGCAACATTAGTGCTGAACAAAAGGGAAAGAATAAAAAACACGAAAAATCAAATAAAGAATTTACAGAAGAGCTTTTTGAAAGACTGAAAGAACGCAGAAAAGAAACAGAAGGAACGGAAAGGGTTCTGGAGTCCAAACCACGAAAGTCAGAATCCCAGTCCGTGGAACCTGCCGGGGTTGCTCCAAAGCAAATTGAAACGGTTCCTGTGGGTCCTGGTATAATTCCTCCACCACCCCCTCTTCCTGCTGTTTTATCGGGTAAGAAGGTGATAAAAAGCGACAAAAAACCGGCAATAGCACCAAAACCGGTGGTGATGGGATCTAAATTATCCCCCCCTCAACAATTTCAAATGTCTAAGCATGTACTCGAAAGTATCAAGTTGAAGAGGACTGGGAGGAATTTAGAATCTTGAAAATTCAGGCAGAGATGACCCATCAAAATTGTCAACATGTCATCCGCTTGATAGTCAAAAAAGGCGAAGTCATGACTTCGCCTTTTTGCTGCTTAATCCACTATTTTCAGACAGCCATTTCCAGCAACAGCTTGTTAAGACGCTGAACATAAGCCGCCGGATCGTCCAGTTGACCACCCGCCGCCAGGCTGGCCTGATCAAATACCACCCGGGTCAGGTCGGCAAAGCGATCTTCGTCCACTTCTTTATCCAGTCGGCCAATCAATGGGTGTTCCGGGTTAATCTCAAAGATCGGTTTGGATTCTGGCATGCTCTGGCCGGCAGCTTCCATAATGCGGCGCATCTGCATCCCCATATCGTTCTGCCCAACCACCAGACAGGCTGGAGAGTCCGTCAGGCGATGGGTCACCCGAACCGATTCGACATCAGCACCCAGCACATCACTGATGCGCTTGACCAGATCTTCATGCTCTTTAGCCGCCTCTTCCTGGGCCTGCTTCTCTTCTTCAGAGTCCAGCTTACCAAGATCGAGATCACCACGGCCAATATCCACGAACGATTTGCCGTCAAACTCGAAAAGATGGGACATCAGCCACTCATCGACGCGGTCAGAAAGCAGCAGAACTTCCAGCCCTTTCTTGCGGAATACCTCAAGATGTGGGCTGTTGGCCGCCGCTTTGGGCGTCTCTGCGGTAATGTAGTAGATCTTGTCCTGACCCTCTTTCATCCGGGAAACGTAGCCTTCCAGGGATTGATCCTGCTCAAGTCCCTGGCTCTCAGTGGATGAGAAGCGCAGAAGTTTGGCAATCCGCTCACGGTTGGCATAATCTTCCGCTGGCCCCTCTTTGAGCACCTGGCCAAACTCTTGCCAGAAACTGGCGTATTGTTCAGGTTCTTTCTTAGCCAGTTTCTCCAGCATATCCAGCACTCGTTTGGTCAGCGCGGTTTTCATGCTGTCAACGGCCGGGTCTTTCTGAAGGATTTCCCGGGAAACGTTCAGGGACAGATCGTTAGAGTCCACCACTCCCTTGATAAAGCGCAGGTACATGGGCAGGAATTCCTCTGCCTGATCCATGATAAAGACACGCTGAACATAGAGTTTCAACCCTTTCTGCATATCACGGTTATACAGGTCAAAGGGAGCTTTGGCGGGAATATAAAGCAGGCTGTTGTATTCCAGCTTGCCTTCTACCCGGTTGTGGCTCCACTTGAGTGGGTCGGTATGGTCATGACTGATGTGTTTGTAAAACTCTTTATACTCTTCATCCGTGATGTCGCTGCGGGAACGGGTCCACAGGGCTTTCGCCGTATTCACCGTTTCCCACTCGGGCGCTTTGTCTTTGTCTTTCTCTTCTTCGTTTTCTTCCTCCGTCGCTGGCATCTCTTCCTTGCGCATCAGGATTGGCATGGAGATATGGTCAGAGTATTTGCGGATGATATTACGCAGGCGCCAGCCATCCGCATACTCTTCAGCCTCAGGCTTCAGATGCAGAATAATGGTGGTACCCCGTTTGTCCTTCGTTATTGGCTCAACGGTAAACTCACCGGAACCATCGGACACCCAGCGCACGGCTTCTTCTGTGTCTACCTTGCGGGTTTCAACGGTCACCTTGTCAGCAACAATAAATGCGGAATAGAAACCAACACCAAACTGACCGATCAGCTGGGAATCTTTCTTCTGGTCACCGGTCAGTGTTTTCAGGAAGTCCGAAGTACCGGATTTGGCGATGGTACCCAGATGGGTAATCACATCGTCACGGTTCATGCCAATGCCGTTATCGGCGATGGTGACGGTGTTGGCGTCCTTATCGTAATCCACCCTGACGTCAAGATTTGGGTCACGTTCCAGCAACTCACTGTTCTTGAGTGCCAGGTAACGCAGCTTGTCTGCAGCATCGGAAGCGTTGGAGATCAGCTCCCGTAAAAAAATCTCCCGATTGGAATAGAGAGAGTGAATCATCAGGTGCAGAAGCTGTTTCACCTCAGTCTGAAAGCCCAGCGTTTCTTTTTTCGTTTCGACTGCCATTAGAACCTCAATCCAGGTTAATCAACACATTGAGTATTTTGATAGTCAGGAGATATGGGCAGTGGTGGAGATTTCAACCCTCTTTCGGTCTTTGGTTATTAAATTTCATTTTATCATCAGCGGCTGTTTTCATATGGTGGTCAATTGATGCAAAATGCACCCTTGGTTATTTGGTTAACTACCTACCAGCGCCACCTCCTGACAACACCAAAGGATGGCGGTAAATAACATTAACCGCCATTGGTTCAATGGCGGTTGTTGGAGAGTCAATGACGGAATTGCAGTATTTTTGGGGCTGGGCAGTTTACCTGGCAGGAGCCTTCGGCTGCCTGCTGAGCCTGTGGTTTATTGTTGGTAATTGGCATCCGCGGCTAAAGCGGCCTCTGATGCTGGCTTTTGCTGTACTGTTTTTCCTGCCCGGTACTGTTCACCCTGAGCAGAGCTATCTTGGCCCGGCCTTCCTTATCAGCCTTTATGATGGCCTTAGCCTGGGAGTTGACGCCATGTGGCGAACGGGGCGGACTGTGGCAATTGCCGCTGGTGTTGCAGTGATTGCAGGCTTGTTATTACCCGTCGGCAAGGCAAAAAAAGCAGCTTCTGACAAAAGGCAAAAGCCCAACACAAGCCACGCTAAACATCAACGCAAAGAACCCGCCCTGGGCCCTGCTTCAAACCAGAAATCCTGAACTTAACCGCGATTTATCAAATAATGTGTGAACTTCTTGGAATGAGCGCCAACACGCCTACGGATATTGTGTTCAGCTTCCGTGGCCTGATGCAGCGCGGGGGCAAGACCGGCCCCCACAGTGATGGCTGGGGAATCGCGTTCTATGAAGGCAAAGGGTTACGGGAATTTCGTGATCCCAACCCAAGCTGTGATTCTGAAATTGCCAACCTGGTCTGCCGCTACCCGATCAAAAGCACCATCGTGATCAGTCATATCCGCCAGGCAAATGCAGGCAGAATTGCCCTGGAAAACACCCACCCATTTACCCGGGAACTCTGGGGCAAACACTGGACCTTTGCTCACAACGGCCAATTGAAAGGCATTAAGAAGTTCCCCCTGAAACACTACTTGCCGGTGGGAACCACGGACAGTGAGTACGCTTTTTGCTGGATCATGGACCAGGCGCGTGAGCGCTTCCCCAAACCACCCAAAAGGGTGAGTACGCTGCAACGCTTTATCCGCCAGCTCTGTGACGAACTGCGTGGGCTGGGCGTATTCAATATGTTGCTGAGCGACTCCCGCTATCTCTATTGCTACTGCAGTACCCGGTTGCACTGGATAACCCGCAGAGCGCCGTTTAATCAGGCCAGTCTCAAAGATGACGACATTACGGTGGATTTTGCCAAAGAAACCACAGAAAACGACATCGTTTCTATAATAGCTACTGACCCGTTAACCATTAATGAGACTTGGCACCCTATTCAGCCCGGCGACATGGTGGTTTTTGATAATGGCGAACTTGCTGCCTGAGTAAAAAAATCGGCATAACTGAAAACCAGTCATCAACAAGCAATTACACTTAGCAGGTCTCTATCCAGTTCAGCGACTTATAGGTTAGCCAAGGGGGGTAATGATGAGTACACCGATCAGCAGACCTGCGTATGATATTAACACCGGCCAACTTGATGACAGTCGGTATCAAGCCCAAAAAACACGAAGTTCAAAAGATTCTCTGTTCCATGGCAGAAGTACCAGAGAGCTTCTTGAACCGGTTAACATGTCAACGTTCAGAGATGAAACCGTAGATCCTGGCCAGGCATTGATTAATGACCGAACTTTTGCCGCACGAAAAGAACACGTTGCCTCCCTTTCCTGCTTAACCTCAACCCAGTCAAAAATGGCGGATGATAAAAGTGCTGTGCGCCAGAATCGGCTGACTGCCCCCCTCCCGGGCCCATCATCTTCATCCCGGCAGGATAATCGGGATGCCTACATTATCAATATGCACACCTTAAGGCTGGAAAACGACGCATTACCTCGTGAAGGCGCAGAACCTGCCTGCCTGAAGCATAATAACTGGTGGGAACGCAATAAAAAGTGGAATAGCACCTTTATCCTCAGCACGCTGGCCACCGCAACAACAGTGACCGCTTCGCTGATTTCAGACATAACCCGCGATGATGATCAGGCACTTTTCCAGCGATCAGGGTCCGTCGTCGTCTGCTGGGCCATGTTGGTGACATTTATTACCCTGAGAAAGAGAAGTGAAAAACTGCCAAGCCGCGAGCTGATGATTGAAGCACCCAACCATAAATTACCCCGGGAAGGGGACGTGAAATTAAAGGACCTGGCTGAACAGATCGGCAATGCCAGCATCACCGAAAGGAAAGTAAAAAGAACAGCCAGTGAGTGCGACTGGGTGATCCTGCTGGCAAGTATCATCGGTACCCTGATTTGGGGGTACGGAGATTTAATAGCCAAGTAAACACAACGATTTATCTGACCAAAATAATAGCCTGGCTTTCGTTCCGGGATCAGGGCCAGAGTCCACCGGAGTCAGCCAGTACTTTGCCGAGAGTTCGCAGCCATCTACCAACGTCGGGACCAGTTCCGCTTAAGGCAATTTTGATGGTTTCAGACCACCGCCGGTTCCGATAAACGAAAGAGCGATTATCCCTCTGCCCGGGTCTGTCATTGTAATAAACACATTAAAAAAAAGGCTTATTGCAAGTTAATCCAAACATTTGGAGTTGAAAGATTTTATCGGAACAAGAACTTTCAGGATGGTCTGCTCTCTGAAGAAGCAAACCAGGAACGATAGTAATAAAAACTCACAATGCCCTGGATAATCGATATATGATTCCACCATGCCAGCCAGTTTATTCAGATAGATCATCTGCCTCTGCGAACCATGGGAAACTGGAGTCTCCTGATCCGTCTCATATCGCTAAACCCGATACCGTGGTTGCAGTAAATTCTCGTATTAGTGTTGGTACCAGCCATTGCACAGTAACAGAGCGCCCTCTCATCACAACCGCCACTCTTGAGCGAACTGTCCGGAAATTACCCTGTGTTGAACATCCCATTGCTGCTGCTTTTGAGCGGGCCATTGAGGAAAAAAATCCGGAACAGTTACTACGTCTAGTTGCCCGGCATCCGTCGCTTATTGAGCAGTATCCGGCCTGTCTTTTGTTGGCAGACGAAGAAGGCAAGACATTGGTTCATCGGATGGGAGCGTCAGATTATACACTTTTGCTCCGTAAAGCGCTCAACACTGAGCAAGGTAAACATGCATTGTGTACAAAAGATCATAATGGCGACACGGTATTACACCATGCAGCACGGGCTAAAACATCCGGAAGTCTTGATGTGATCATTGCCTCCGGTGCCGGTGCACAGTCTTTGCTCGAACAAAATAAAGAAGGATTGTTACCGCTGCATATTGCTGTTTTACGGGGGTATATCAGCAGCAGCATCAAGATGATGAACTGTGTACCAGAAACCTTGATAACCATGGATAACAGTCATAAAACGCCGCTGCACTGCCTGGAATTTACCCAGGCGTCAGAGCGGGCGCAGCTGGCATTTCTCAAAGTTGCCATAGAGAAGCCCTGTGTCCGTGAGAGACTGAATCACCTGCTGTTCTTTCTCAATTTACACAGCACCGATGCCCAATGTGAAAAAAGAATCCAGCAGTTAAGAACATCGGTTTTGCCAGCCTTCAGGCCTGTTATTGCTTATAGGCCGAATAAAGAAACAGCCATCTCAAAAACGGGTTCCGGGACATTCCGGTGCTCACCTGTCGGGGAGCTGTTTGCCCCTCTATGGAACTGTCCTGAAGTAACTTCCACACTTCCGATGTTGGCCAGCAAAGAAAAAACCTTGCCACAGAGTCACGGAGAAACGGAGAAAAGAAAAAATCTTTGCCTCTGTGACTCCGTGTCTCCGTGGCAAAAAGAGACAGTTACTCAGGGACAATTCCTATTTGCCCAAAAAGACAATCCTCTGGGCAGTACATTCATTCAGGCCATGGATTTATCGTCGACGGTTTCATCCGGTAGCCGGGCATTACGCCATAGGGCAAAACAGGTGCTTCAGTGGCTTGGAGAGGTGGGGGTGTATGGCACCTTTTTCTGCATGAAGAGGGAGCAAGCGCACAGCTTTATCGCTCTGGGTGATGAAAATGTCAGCGTACAACTGGTCAACCAGCTGGTTGGATTGGGCGCTCCAAAAATTCAACTGCGATTATCGCCCCCATGGCATCAACCCACCGCTACCCGGCAGTCGGAAGCAACAGGTCAATCAGACAATAATGCCGACCCGGAATCTGCTGAAGGGCTGAAAACAGAACGATTAAAGCGGGTGGAGCTCAATAAGCTGGCGCTGTTATTGCCCGGCTTTGATCCTGACAGACGCCTCCCGCAATGTTTCCGTATGGGGCAAAGTACACTATCCATCGTACAGTGCGATGATGGAGTACCAGAACCTGCTGTGGTGTTTTCATTTCTGGATCTGCCCGAAAAACACCAGCAACACACTGTCCATTGCGATCATTACATGGTGGTAAAACCCTACCGATTTGACAGTACATCACCGGATGGTCGGGTGTTGTACACCGATTTTGATGGTTTGAACCTGCGAAAAATCCCCCTGCACCTGCCACCCAACAGCCTGCTTCCGGAGCCTGGCACCATCAGAACTTTTACATGCGACCGGGATGAACGACAGTGGATCAGAGAAGCCTTGAATGCCTCACCCATAAACAGTCCCTTACAGGCGAAAACCCTGGGCAGAATCTGTACTTTGTGCCGACAAGGGCATATCCATTTGAATGTCATTTATGGGTTAAAGCATCAGGACGTTTTACCCAGAAGAGAACAGCTGCTAGGTCGATGGATCGATGCCCTGCAAAAAGTCACCCAAGAGAGCAAACCCACGCTGATTTTGACGGGTAAATCCCAGATACCCAACGAACTGCCTGATAACCCGGGCATGGCCAAAACACTGGTGATTATTGATTCTGAGTCGGAAGAGGTTGAGGCACAGCTGGGACAGTTCAGCAAACATAAAGCCGTTGCCATCTGTTTGCTGCCAGACCTGCCAAAACCGGTGTTTCATCATCTGATCACGGCTTCCGATCTGCCTGTATTGACCGAGGGAGCCAATACCACATCCTTTCTTTTGCAAACAGGCCACCCCTATTTGTCCACACTGCCTGATGGTGAAACCCCGATTCCACAGGATATGGGGTATCCCCTTGAGGCGCTGAAAATTGAGGCTCTTTCCTATAAACTCAGGATAAACGAAACGGAACAGCAGCTTTTGCAAGAGGTCTATTCACTGATTTGCCACGGGCATTATCAGGAGGCGATGGACTATCTGGATGACCATAAAACAGCCCTGGCCGATTTGCGATTTATCAATGACCAACAGCATCAGGCCATTTCTGCCGTCACCGTCCGGAGCCTGCTGAAAAAAGGGGTGCAAAAGCGCCTCGGCACCCTGGAAAGGGTGGCACTACTGGCGGCCACTAACCCCTCAGTGGATGCATTGGTTGAATATATTCATGATTGCCTGGACGGCTCATCCGTTGTCGCCCACCATTTTGCCCTGCAACGTATGCATGTGGGGCATGATTTTAACAATGCACTGATCGCCACGTTAGTGAAATTTGCCCGGATAAAACAGGTGCTTTGATCAATGTCTTTTGTCCTGCACCTGGCCTGCTCAACCACAATAGCAATGGCTTTACGCTTAAATTCCGGAGAATAATTCTTACGCTGCTTTGTCACTTTCTACCTCGTCATCAATGGCACTATTGTGCTTAACAAGGTGTCCTAAGTCATTAAACCACTTCATTAGCTGAATGGAATGACTGAAGATAACGCGCTCTGGCGATCACAGCCTGCTCTTTAGCTTCTTCCTTGTTGGAGGTTTGTATTTTGATTCTTTGGTAGATCTTTTTATAGATCTTTTGTCCCTCGGCGTAAGCGAGATCTGTCAGGTAGCGCTTCCTTTCGTTCTCCCTTTTACGCTCGGCGTAAGCGGGATCTGTCTGGTAGCGCTCCCTTTGGCGCTCCCTTTCGCGCTCCCTTATACGCTCGGCGTAAACGGGATCTGTCTGGTAGCGCTCCCTTCGGCGCTCCCTTTCGCGCTCGACGTAAGCGGGATCTTTGCGAAGTTCCCTTTGGCGCTTTCTTTTGCGCTCGGCAAGTGAAGAACGGCCATCAACATTAACTTCTGCCCGGGTTGTCTGGTTATCACGTGTAGCCTGGTGCATGTATAACGGATTAACGACAGCAACTGGCCGTAAATCTTGTGAACTATGAATTCCGGCAGGAAGATTAGTTAACTGTAAACCTGAATTTGTATGATTCGCTGTTGTGTGCTCTCTAATTTCAAGCTCGTCCCACATTATTAGCTGCTGAAAGGGAGTACCTGGTGTTAGTAATAATGGATTTTTAACGTGTTCATACTCATTCTGGTAAGGAACATATTCATCAAGAATGGATTGTGGTATCTGCATATTCTGGTAAACGTGAACGCTAATTCTGGTAAGCGTGAACACCTCCGCTTACCCAAGCACTGCCCTCCTTTATTTGTAGCCTGAGT
>NZ_JBLYNV010000041.1:0-52789 GCF_049310165.1 Endozoicomonas sp. ALE010
CACGATCAGCCAGAATCCATGTTCACGCCTGGCCAGAATTCGTGTTCACGCTTTGCCAGAATGAGCGTTCACGATTAGCCAGAATATGCAACCTTCAGGTAAAGCAAGAATCCAAGCCGAAGAAACGGTATTTCTGAGAAGCAGTGGATAGCTGCCAATTTGCGTGGGTACACAAACTATCCTCTGCTTCAAGGAATGCCAAGAAATTCTTTGAAAGAGCATGACTCCTGACGCTTTTAGCGTGGACAGGTGTCGAAAAAAACTGCCTACAACCATTAATAACCATCAATGGTTGAACGAAAGTGCATTTATAACCACTTGATAAATATATAACTTATTGAAAATAAAGGAGGTAATTTATACCTCCTGTTAATATGAAATATCCGGGCTAAACCTTTAACCTATCCGGGCGACTCAGAATGAAACGAGTTTGTCCGGAGATTTCCACCTGTGCCACAGAAACAACGCCCATCATCGAAGTCTTCAGAACAGAAGTCTTCACCAAAAAAGAAAGTTTCAACAACGTCGGGTAACCACAACATTCTGGATACCGATGGGCTCAAAACCTCTGGCTTAAGAGCCAATAACAGCATTCTGGTCAACAAAGAGGTTGGCAAGTATCAGGTCCAACAGACATCAGGGCTGGCTTCTCAATTTGAGCAGGAAAAAGAGAAAGCTGCGCGGCAACGGGCATTGCTGGAAAGTCTCCACCCCGGATGGACCGCCCCGGATCAATCCGACTTTACCGGGCTATCTCTGAACCATCGGGATCTGGAGCGCATGCGTTTTAAAAACAGCCTGATGCAGCGCTGTAAATTCCGGTCCGGCAAACTGCGAGGCGTTTATTGGAAAAACTGTGACCTGCGTGGTGCCGATTTTCGCCATACCGATCTGCGGGACTGCATTCTGGATGGCTGTAATTTGAATGGAGCCGACCTTCGTCACGCCAACCTGGCCAATGCCAGGGTTATTGATTCCGACCTCTCAGCAGCGAATTTTGATCATGCCGTGCTGGATAAGGCGGTGATTGAAAACTGTGATATGACCGCACAAACCTTCCACAACAGCTCCTGCCGGAAAATACGTTTATACAACAGTCATATCATCCACGGATTCTTTGATAATACCGATTTTTCACAGGCAGAGATTCAGGATATGGAGTTTCGTCACTGTACCCTGACCAAAACGTCATTCAACAATGCGGCGATCCAAAACGCATCATTCAAAGGGTGTGAAAGTTTTGATGAAGGCCCCTCTTTTTCCGGGGCAACAATGAGTGAAGTGACCATGGCTGACTGTGAACTGCAGTCTGTCAGTCTGGCCAATACCGAAATATCTCAGTGTGTCTGGGAACGTGTCAGCTTAACCAGCGCCCAATTGGATAATGCCGTATTCAACAAGGTCAGCTTCAATGAAGGCGTGTTCACCGACTGCTTCAGTGTGGAAAAAGCGCCATCCTTTACCCACTGCCATCTGAATCATTTATTGATCGAGCATACCGACCTGACCGATGCACACTTCAGCCAGAGTTGTTTTGTCGGAACCATTATCAAAGACTCAGATATTGATCAGTGGCAACTGCACAATACCCGAATCGCACCGGATACAATGATTGAGTAAGGCTGGAAATACTGCTGCTTCAGTGGCTATGATCACACCGGAAACCAGCCTCATCCTGTTTATCTTTCTGTCAACGCATTCTGTTTGGCCCTGAGAATAGGCTTAAGCAGGTAGGCCATCAATGTCTTATCTCCGGTGATAATGTCCACATTGGTTCTCATACCGGGAATAATCATAAGCGGTTTATCTTCTGAGCCGACGAAGTTATTTTTGGTCCGGATTCGGACAATATAAAAGCTCTCGCCTTTCTCATCCTTGATGGTATCAGCACTGATGTGCTCAACCTCGCCTTCAAGCCCACCATAAATCGCAAAGTCATAGGCCGTCAGCTTAACCACTGCTTTCATCCCCAGGCGCAGAAAACCGATGTCTTTGGGCTGAATTTGTGCCTCAATCATCAGGTTATCTTCCAGTGGCACAATCTCCAGCAGACTCATGCCGGGCTGAACGACCCCACCCAGCGTAGTGACATGGATTTTCTTAACAATGCCATCCATGGGTGATTTGATCAGAGTCCGGTCTACCTGGTCTTCAAGGGCATGATTAGACTCACCTAACTGATCCAGATGAACTTCCGTTTCCTTGAGTTCCTGAACAATATCAGCACGGTAGTCCTGAAAAACCTCTTCTTTACGGGACAGCGCCTCCTGATAGGCCGCCTGTAACTTTGGAATACTCAGCTCAGTTCTTCGCATTTGTGACTCAAGGTCATTCACCCGCTGTCTTAACTGAATCAGCTCAACCCTGGAGACAACACCCTGCTCTGCCAGAGGAACGGTCAATTCAAGTTCATCCTGTCCCAGTTCAAAGCTGGTGGTCAAAAATATCAGCTGATCCTCTGTGGTGGCTAACTCATGCTCAGCCTGGACCGCCTGCTCCCGGGCAACATTGAGCTCTGCAATGAAGCGGTCGGCACGCTGATAAAAAATTTCCCGCTCTCGCTCCATATAAGCCGGATAGTCGTCCAACTCAGCCGGGAAGTTCAATGTTTCACCCGACAACTCGGCTCTCAGTCTGGCCGCTTTGGCAAGCTCGCTGTAATACTCAATGGCACTTTCCCGAAAGGTGGAAGAGAAACGGGTGTCATCCAGCTGCATCAACGGTTGCCCTGAGTGCACCTGTTGCCCTTCTGCAACAAAAATCTGCTCCAGAATCCCACCTTCCAGATTTTGCACCACCTGCAACCGCGAGGATGGAATGACGATCCCCAGGCCCCTGGTAATTTCATCCAGCCGGGCAACACTGGCCCAGACGATGGAGGAGAACAGCGCCAGCAGCATAGTGTATATCAGTAAACGGCCACCTTTTGGCGTTCTTATCAGCATGGCGACATTGGTATCAGAGATATATTCCATATCATCTGGTAGCACTGTGTCTTCTATCTTTTCTAAAGAGTTCTCTGAAGAAGTCTCTAAGGAGTTCTCCGAAGAATCCTCTCCTTTGCCCTCCTCAGAAGTACTCTGCTCCTGGCCATCAGCAACATTAATTGCCTGGCCTGATACTTCCTGTTCTGACTCAGCCGACTCTGAAGCGTTCTCTGAAGAAGTCTCTAAAGAGTTCTCCGAAGAACCCTCTCCTTTGCCATCCTCAGAAGCACTCTGCTCTTGGCCATCAGCAACACTAAATGCCAGGCTTGGCATCAACTGTTCTGACTCAGCCGACTTGGTAATGTGGCCTTCTGACGGT
Organism: Endozoicomonas sp. ALE010; assembly: GCF_049310165.1. Classification (NCBI taxonomy): domain Bacteria; kingdom Pseudomonadati; phylum Pseudomonadota; class Gammaproteobacteria; order Oceanospirillales; family Endozoicomonadaceae; genus Endozoicomonas; species Endozoicomonas sp. ALE010. Next base: position 3,307 of record NZ_JBLYNV010000041.1, read on the forward strand.
TCAGTCTGATTCACAGGTGCCTCTGTCGAGCCCTTTATTACGTCCTTATCATCGCTGCTACTCATTCCAGCCTATCCTATTTTGAGTTTGCCCTGCCTTAACGCCGCATGTACCTGATCCTTGGGTCCATCCGCAACAATACGTCCACTGTCCATTACGATCAGTCGGTCCACCAGATCCAGCATTGAGGCCTTATGGGTAACCAATATCAACGTCTTGCCGCTGCACCGGGTCTTTAGCTGTTCCTTCATTCGCAGCTCTGTGGTGTTGTCCATAGAACTGGATGGCTCATCCATCACCAGAATCGGTGGATTCATCAGCAGGGCACGGGCCAGGGCAATACTTTGTCGCTGCCCTCCGGACAGGTTTTGCCCGCGCTCACCCACGATCATATCCAGCCCGTTAGGGTGCTTATTGGCAAACTCCGTTACTCCGGCAATCTCAGCAGCCTCAAGCAACTGGCTGTCGTCAACATGGTTTGCCCCCAGGGTGATATTGTCTTTAATGGAGCCGTAAAACAGTGTGATATCCTGGCTAACGCAGCCAATACTGGAGCGCAGGTCAGTGGGATTGATCTGTCGTAAATCAACACCGTCAACCCGAACTGCGCCTTCTCCCGGTTCATAAAGTCCCAGTATCAGCTTTTCGATGGTTGTCTTGCCGGAACCAATTCGCCCGATAATCCCAACCTTTTCACCGGCTTTAATGCTCAGGCTGACATCTCTTAAGGCCTGAATTTCCTGCTCGGGATAGGAAAAGTTAACCCCATCAAAGTCAATACTGCCTTTCAGGTCCGGACGATTAACGTAATCCCTGTCTTCATGACGTTCGGTTGGCATGTCCATGATCTGATTCAGGCCATCCAGAGCCGATTTGGCCTGGTTATAGCGGGTTGCCAGCCCGGCAATCTGAGCCATGGGTGCCAGACAACGGCCAGACAGCATGACCGAGGCAATCAGTCCCCCCATGCTCAACTCACCTTCAGAGATCAGATAAACCCCAAGAATAACCATGCCTATATTGGCCATTTGTTGAACATAGGCACTGAAACTGGTGGCAGAAGAAGTGAGCAGTTTGGTTTTAATGCTCCAGGTGGCAATATGGCTAACGGCTTTTTCCCAACGGTACTGAATATCACTCTCGGCCTGGGCAATTTTCAGGGCTTCCATGCCTGAGAGGCTTTCAATCAATGTGGCATTTTTCTGCTGACTGGAACGGAGTGTTTTTTCAACGGAATTTTTGAGAGGCTCCTGAATAAAGAAACTGTAGAGGCCAATGATGAGCATGGCGACCAGAGGTACAACTGCCGTAGGCCCACCGAGCATAAATATCACGAAAAGAATGATACAGGTGAACGGCAGGTCAACCAGCGCAGTGACCGTTGAAGAGGTAATAAATTCCCGAATACTTTCGAAGTCCTGAAGGTTTTTCGCGAAGGAACCCACTGAAGCGGGCCTGGCCTTCATGCTCAACCCCAGAACCTGCTCCATGATGGCAGAAGAGAGCAGAATATCGGACTTTTTACCGGCCAGATCAATAAAATAGCTGCGCACCATTTTCAGAATAAAATCAAAACTGAAAACAATTAACGCACCAACGGCCAGAACCCAGAGTGTATCAAATGCCTGGTTGGGAACCACCCGGTCATACACATTCATCACAAACAGCGGGCTGGCAACCACAAAAATATTGATCAACAGTGATGCCAGTAAAACATCACGGTAAATTCTCCATGAACCGAGAATAGTTCCCCAGAACCAATGTCTGGATTTAACCGTTAATTTCTGCGGGGTCCGACGATCATAACGATGCTTTTCACGGACATAGATAACATAGCCACTGTAAAATTCATTTAATTCTTCAATACTGATTGTTGTCGTGCCCTCACCGGTTTCCGGCATAATAATCCGGGCAGTGCCTTTTGCATGATCAATATCCGACAAAATGCAGGCTTTGCGTTTATTCAGTAACAACACGGCAGGAACAACCAGTGAAGATATTTCGGCAATCTCCCGCTTATGAACTTTACAGGCCAGACCCGCTCTTTCAGACGATCGAATAAATACTTCTGCAGTAAATTTGCCTTTCTCAAGGGGCATTCCAGCTTTTAAAGATTCCCGTGAATACGGATTACCATAATGGCGGGTTAACAAGGCGAGGCATTCAAGAAGGTCATCGCTGCTGACGGGGTGTTCATCAGGGATATCCCAGCCGTCATGAAGGGTACTGGAGTAATTCATAGCTACCTGCTGATTGTTTCATCCGTGTTTTTTTACAAAAGATTGATTCAGAAACAAACAGCATGATTGCCTGAAAGGTATTAATAACTAAAGATTAGCGCAAAATACCAAACAGCTAATTGAAAAATAAAAAATTGAAAAATAAAAAATTGAAAAATAAAAAATTGAAAAACACATTTTTAAATGGTGTTCATATCAGAAATAAAAAACCGGGGAATTTAATTCCCCTAAAACCATTTCAATTAAATTAAAAGACAGTACTGCTTCAATCATCCAGCTGCTGATCAAACACCTCTTCCTGCATCCGTTTAAGACCAATGTGTCTGACATCCTTACCCTTGACCAGGTAAATAACGTGCTCGGCAATATTTCTGGCATGATCCCCAATCCGCTCCAGAGAGCGTAATACCCACATAATATTCAACACCCGGGTAATGGAGCGGGGATCTTCCATCATATAAGTCACCAGTTCACGGGTGGCACTTTTGTATTCCCGATCCACCGCTTTATCCTCTTTAGCCACCGCAAGGGCCTGCTCTGCATCAAACCGGGCAAAGGCATTCAGGGCATCCTGAGTCATCTGGCGGACATGACTGCCAATATGACGGGTTTCAATATAGCCTTTGGGTGCTTCCCCCTGTTCTGACAATTTTATGGCAAATCGGGCAATTTTGGCCGCTTCATCACCAATGCGCTCCAGGTCCGTGGCCACTTTGGTGCATGCCAGAACCAGGCGTAAGTCGCTGGCTGCAGGCTGGCGGCGGGCCAGAATCCTGGAACACTCCTGATCAATGGACGTTTCCATAAAGTTGATGTCGGTGTCTTTTTCACAAACAACGATGGCCAGGTCACTGTCGGCATTGATCAGTGACTCAATGGCATCACTGACCTGCTTCTCAACCGTGCCGCCCATGGACAACAGGTTATTGCGCAGCTCTTCCAGTTCATGGTTGAACTGCTGGGAAATGTGGTGGGTCAGCAAATCGCTTTGGTTAGGCATGGATAATCCTTGGAGGCTGCCAGAAACTGTTGAGATTCAGGAAAGCTCTTCAGCCATAACGGCCAGTAATGTAGTCTTCAGTCTGTTTCTTGCGGGGGTTGGTGAACAGCCTGTCGGTGTCGCCATACTCAATCATCCGCCCCATATACATAAATGCGGTGTAATCCGACACCCGGGCCGCCTGCTGCATGTTATGGGTGACAATCACAATGGTAAATCTGGACTTCAACTCATTGATCAACTCTTCAATCTTCAAAGTGGAGATAGGGTCGAGTGCAGATGCAGGCTCATCCAGAAGCAATACTTCGGGTTCCACCGCAATGGTCCGGGCAATAACCAGACGCTGCTGCTGCCCACCGGATAGGCCCAGTGCGCTTTCATGGAGGCGATCCTTCACTTCATTCCAGAGCGCAGCCCCTTTCAGCGCCCACTCCACAACGTCATCCAGTACCCGCTTTTTATTGATGCCCTGAATTCTCAGGCCATAGGCAACATTTTCATAAATACTTTTTGGGAATGGGTTGGGCTTTTGGAACACCATCCCTACCCGACGACGAAGATCAGCCACATTGACGGATTTCTCGTAGATATTTTGCTGCCCACCGGAAGCATTGGTGAGCCGTATCTGCCCATCCACACGACAGCCATCCACCAGATCATTCATCCGGTTCATACTGCGCAGCAGCGTGGACTTACCACAGCCCGAAGGTCCGATAAACGCCGTTACACGCTTTTGCGGTATCTTCATGGAGACATCAAACAACGCCTGTTTCTCGCCATAGAACAAGTTCAGGCCAGACACCTCCATACTGGTCGGTTCAAGCTCAAGGTTCAGTACAGAACGACCACGCCCAAGAGACTCAGGATTAACAGCTCCGGGAAGTGCGGAAGGTGGTTCAGCACGACCATCAGCGGTAACACTGGCGTACTTCTCAGGGCTGTTTTCAGGATACGTTATGGCGGTTTTCACAGTAAGAGCCTCACTCAAAGTCTTGTTCAGGCTTTCATCCTTTTTTTCATCCCCTTCCGGCTTTCTATCGATGACGTTATAAAGCTCTTCCGCAGACATCGTGTTCAGTCCTCAAGGCTCTTGTATTTTTCACGTAACCGGTTGCGAATCGCAACGGCGGACAGATTCAGCACGGCAATAACCATCACCAGCAGCAACGCAGTGGCATACACCAGCGGCCTGGCGGCTTCCACGTTCGGGCTCTGGAAACCCACATCAAAAATATGAAAGCCCAGATGCATGAACTTCTGATCAAGATGCAGATAGGGGTAGTTGCCATCCAGCGGCAAGCTGGGAGCCAGCTTAACAACCCCCACCAGCATCAGTGGTGCTACTTCCCCTGCCGCACGGGCAACCGCCAGAATCAAACCGGTCATCATGGCCGGGCTGGCCATGGGCAGCACAACCCGCCACAACGTTTCTGCCTTGGTGGCACCGAGGGCCAGACTCCCTTCCCGAACGGAGCGGGGAATACGGGACAGCCCCTCTTCCGTGGCGACAATCACCACCGGCAGGGTCAACAGAGCCAGAGTGATGGATGCCCACAGCAGCCCCGGAGTACCAAAGGTGGGGGATGGCAGGGCCTCAGCAAAAAACAGATTATCGATTTTTGCCCCGGCAAAGTAGATGAAAAAACCAAGACCAAACACCCCGTAAACGATGGAGGGAACCCCCGCCAGGTTATTAACTGCCACCCGGATGGCCCGGGTCATCCAGCCCTGACTGGCGTACTCTCGCAGATAGACGGCAGCGATAACACCGAAAGGGGTCACCATAATGGACATCAGAATCACCATCATCACTGTGCCAAAGATGGCGGGGAAGACACCGCCTTCGGTATTGGCCTCCCTGGGATCATCAAGAATGAACTCACTGACCTTGTCAAAATAAAAACCTATTTTATCGGTCAGTGACAGGGCATTGGGCTGATAGGCACGCACCACCTTACTGATTGGCTGTTCCAGGGTTTGACCAGCAACGGTTCTGGCCACAAAGCTGTCACGGTTGAACGCCCGGTAAAGATCGCCCAGCTGGTTTTCCAGTTGCTGATATTCCTGATTCAGCTGTTTTCGCTCAGCCTGAATCTCTGCCTGACGGACAGGGTCCCTATCACCGCTCAGCTCCAGACGACGCTCGGCCAGACGCAGCTGTTCTATTGCGGCGTTTATTGAGCCAATGTCGTGCTTTTCAATCTGGTAGATTGCCTGATAAATCTCGAGAGCCCGATCCAAACGCTTATTGAAAACGGTCCAGGCCGATTCACCACTGGCAACGGTGACACCATCTTCCTGAACAGACTCCAGGAAGCCGTAGAAATTGCCCCATTCACGACGCTCAAGCACCATGATGTCTTCAGGGTACTGGCGATTACTCAGCCACTCATCGACGATCCAGACAAAGTCAGCACCACTCAGGTCCCGATTGCCCTGCTTCAACAGAACACGGGTATATAGCTCCTGGCCGTTGACCACCTCAAGGCCGGACGACTCCAAACGGGCTGCGGGGACTTCTTCACTGTCGGTAATCTCTCCGGCAACCATTCGGACAGCCTGCCCCGGAGGCTGGTAATCGGCCACCATAATCTGGCCCGGCCAGAAGTGCCCCAGCCCGCGCACAGCGATCAACCCCAGCAGCCCGATCACCAGAACCAGACTGATGGCAACCGCACCGGCATTTAGCCAGACCCAGGGAGCACCGCTGTTAATCCATGCACCAACAGAGCGTTTTCCGGGGCTTTGAAGGGAATTATTCATAGTCATTTCTTATCCTCTTTCCCTTCTTAGAGCGAGCTGTATTTCTTACGAAGTCGATGACGCACCATCTCCGCCGCCGTGTTCACCACAAAGGTAAACAGGAACAGCACCAGTGCGGCCAGAAAGAGAATTCGGTAATGGCTACTGCCCACTTCAGACTCTGGCATTTCAACCGCAATATTGGCCGCCAGCGTCCGCATGCCCTCAAAGATATTGGCATCCATAATGGGCGTATTCCCGGTGGCCATCAGCACGATCATGGTTTCACCTACTGCCCTTCCCATACCGATCATCAGCGCAGAGAAAATACCCGGACTGGCGGTCAGCAGAACCACCCGGGTCAGGGTCTGCCAGGGTGTGGCTCCCAACGCCAGGGAACCATAGGTCAGGTGCCGGGGTACGCTGAATATCGCATCCTCCGCGATGGAAAATATGGTTGGAATAACGGCAAAACCCATGGCCAGTCCTACCACCAGGGCATTACGCTGGTCGTAGGGAATGCCCAGCTCGGTGGTCAGCCAGGTACGCATATCACCGTCAAACAGCCAGAGTTCCAGACTGGAACTGAGCGACATGGCCAGGGCACCACTGAGTAATACCACGGGCACCAGCAATCCGGCCTGCATACCGTCAGGAATCCGGTGACGTATCGTTGCAGGCAAGCCATCCCAGGCAAAAGCAAACATCAGGATGCCCGCTGGCACAAAGAGCAACAGGGCAAAAATACCCACCAGCTGATTTTCAATCAGCGGGGCCAGCCAGAGCCCGGCAAGAAAACCAAGAATGACCGTAGGCAGGGCCTCCATCAGCTCGATCACCGGCTTTACCTTTCTGCGCATGCCCGGAGCCATAAAGTAGGCGGTGTAAATAGCCGCACAAATGGCCAGTGGCGCTGCCAGCAACATGGCATAAAACGCCGCCTTGAGCGTCCCGAACGACAGTGGCATCAGGCTCAGCTTGGGCTCGAAATCATTGTTTGATGCCGAGGACTGCCAGATGTAATCCGGCTGATTGTAAGACTCATACCAGACTTTACCCCACAGGGCAGACCAGGATATTTCCGGGTGCTCATTGTCGATTTTCAGGAATTGCGTCTCACCCTGGCTGGCCAGAATCAGATAATTGCCTCTTGGCGCTACGGCCATTTGATCTATTCGACCCGCAGCCAATGGCTCCACCAGCAGAGAACGGTTTGCCGTGGTGTAATACAAACCGACCTGACCCTTCACATCCAACGCCAGAAAGCCTTTGCGCCGATGCTCCGGAACAATCTTGTCGATGGGGTCACTGCCGAGGCTGAAAGAACGAATATTGTGCAAATTCAGACGGCCATCTTCACGAACCATAAACCACTGGGCGATATTGCCTTCTGAGTCACCCACCAGCAGGGACACCCCGCCCAACAGAAACGTCATCGCGGTAACGTCCACTCCCTTAGCGGTCAGATTGAGCGTCTCATGGATATAGGGACGGTCAATATCGCTGATATTGATCACCGTCAGTTGATTGCTGCCGCTGAGGACATAAAGCCAGGTTTGTTCCGGATCAATCAGCAACTGGCGGATATCCAGGCCACCCTGCGCAGAAAGTCCGCTGATCACCGGCAGGGCGACGGACTGCTGCTCAACAGTGACGGACTCGGTTAAAAAATCCGCTTCCTTATGGACAACCTCCATCACCAGCTGGTTATTGCTGCTGGCGGCCATCAACAGCTTTTCCTCACCGTCACTGATGGCCAGTTGTGCAACCGGAGCCGAAAAGTCCTTGATGGCAAAAGGCTGCCGCTCATAGGGGTAGCTGACTTCTGGTGTGATCTTCCGGCGGTCGTCTGGCCAGGTAATCCTGTAGCCCTGATCGAACAGTATGACCTCACCGTTTGTGAGACCGGCCGCCATCAGATTGGAACCGGCAGCATCCCTGACCACCCTGACCACCTCACTGCCCGCAGGTATTGGCAGCAACTCATTCTGTAGCCATTCACCGGTTTGGGTGGAGAAAAAACGCAGATTACCGGAAGCCTCTGCTTGCATGGCCACTTCGGCCTGCTCTTCAACGGCGAGAAATATCGGTGCTTTTTTCGTAGCAACTGGCTCATCAACAAAAGTCAGGGCCGATGGGTATGAAGCAACCCGGGTAATCTCAGCGCGGTTAAATAGCGGCAGGACCTCGTAGAGGAGGTAAAAGAAAATCAGGAGAATCGCCACAATCACGCCAAGACCTCCGGAGGCAACCCCCCAGCGGGCGAGACGGTCTTTCAAGAAGCGCAGGGAACGATATTTTTTTAGTGCCGGTGTATTGAAATCAATACCCGGGCTGTTATCCATCGAATTTTGATACATGGCGCAAGTCTGATTAAATCATGCCCGTAACTTACAGAATCAATATGACAGTAATGTGACACCGGGAAAAAATCATTGCCCGGGCCAACAGATCATTGTAATTTAGTTGCTGCCAATAACGGCTGTAAGCCTGAATTACCGAGCTTACAGACCTGTTGAAAGTGCATCATGATCAGAGAAAATAACGATGTTACCCAGAAATCTGCTAACAATACCCGGTACTGACACCCAATCAGAACAGTGTAGCTCTGCCCTTCCCATGATCCCTTCCCTGCATGCCCACCGACACCATCATCACCATTGAACGGCTGATTCGCCCCTGATCGAATACATTTACTTTTATCGCCTGAGCTTCTAGCCTCAATGTGTAATATATTAATTTACAACTAGAAAATAGAGCTCAAGGCACAACCAATCAAGGAATGCGACAGCTCCTGACGAGCTCTACACTGATCTGCTATAGACTGATCTGTTATAGATCGTGCTTTGGATAATGCTGTGGATTGAAGTATCGCAAACCGCTTATAACTCAAAAGAACACAAAACTGGATTACTATGAACGCTGTCATTTTGGCTGTTGCCATCATGCTGACCTTGAGTGTCTTGCGTGTAAACGTTGTACTTGCCCTTTTTTTCGGGGCTATTGGTGGAGGTCTTGCTGGTGGACTGGGGTTTGATGCCACACTGTCCGCTTTTGCCGAAGGGTTGGGGGGTGGTGCCAGCATCGCCATCAGCTACGGTATGCTGGGTGCCTTTGCCATGGCTATATCCGCATCCGGGATTCCCCAGTGGCTGGCCGATCGAATTATTCAGAGGGTAGCCAAGACCCACAAAACAGCTGGCCTGAGGATCTCGATCCTCGGAAGCATTCTGCTGATGGCCTTTGCCTCCCAGAATGTGGTCCCTGTGCATATCGCCTTTATTCCTATTCTGATCCCACCGCTACTGGGTGTTTTCAGCTCCTTACAGCTGGACCGCAGGGCGGTAGCAAGCACCCTGTCGTTTGGTCTGATCGCCACCTATATGCTGGTTCCCATTGGTTTCGGCAATATCTACCTGACCCAGATCCTGGCGGGCAACCTCAACGATAATGGCTTGAACATTGACCCTGACCTGATGCCATCAGCCATGGCTCTACCGGTACTCGGCATGTTTATTGGTCTGCTTGTGGCTGTGTTCTGGACTTACCGTAAACCCCGCCACTACCACATTGCAGAGAGCGCCCTGAAAACCGCTAAGGAAGAGCTGCCATCCATGGAGCCAAAGGCCGTGCTGATTACCCTGGTATCCATTGCGGCGGCACTCGGCGTGCAACTGTTCACCGACTCCATGGCCATGGGTGCAGCCACAGGCTTTATGATGATGATCCTCGGCGGCATTGTGCACTGGCGGGAAGCGGATGATGTCTTTGCCCGGGGTGTAAGAATGATGGCCCTGTGTGGATTTATCATGATCTCTGCCTCTGGCTTTGCCGAAGTACTCAGGACAACCGGGGATATTCCTGCCCTGGTGGCCATGGTTGAAGAGCTGGTTTATGGCAGCAAGGCACTGGCCGCATTGCTGATGCTGCTTGTTGGATTGATGATCACCATGGGCATTGGTTCTTCCTTCTCAACCATTCCCATTATTGCCACACTTTATGTCCCACTGGCACTGGCCCTTGGCTTTTCACCTCTGGCAACCGCTGCGCTTGTTGGTGCATCCGGCGCGCTGGGTGATGCAGGCTCTCCAGCCTCCGACTCCACTATTGGTCCAACCGCCGGGCTGGATGTGGATGGCCAGCACGACCATATCCGTGACACCGTTATTCCAACGTTTATGCACTACAACATTCCCATGATCCTGTTTGCCTGGATCGCGGCAATGATTCTGTAATTAATGCGTATCCTTTGAAGGGTTAACTAAAAAATAAAGCCACTGAAGACAGTGGCTTTATCTCCACTCAGCAATCACATTACTTGCTGGCAATCGTCGTATTATCCAGTCCGAGCTTAGCCAGGTATTTATCAACCACCTTGCCTGGCAGTGGGATATAGCCATCCTTCACAACCACTTCCTGCCCCTGTTTCGAGAGCAGCAACTTAACAAATTCGCGCTCAAGGGGAGACAGTGGCTTGTTAGGCTGCTTGTTCACATACACGTACAGAAAACGTGACAGAGGATAGCTGCCATCAACCGCATTCAGCGGCGTCGCCTCAACAAAGGACTGGCCTTCTTTCTTCGCCAGTGCAACGGTTCTCACACTGGAGGTTTTGTAACCAATACCGGAATAGCCAATACCGTTCAGCGATGCAGAAACCGACTGAACCACCGAGGCGGAACCTGGCTGCTCATTCACACTGTTTTTAAAATCCCCCTTACACAGCGCCTTCTTCTTGAAGTAGCCATAAGTGCCGGATACCGAGTTACGTCCATACAGCTGCACAGAGCGGTTCTGCCAGGATCCACTCAGGCCAATATCACCCCAGGTCTTCACTTCACTGTCTGCGCCACACTTGCGGGTTGACGAGAAAATCGCATCCACTTCGGCCATGGTCAGGCCTTTGATGGGATTATCTTTGTTAACAAAGACTGCCAGCGCATCAATCGCCACAGGAATCGCCGTTGGCTTGTAACCATGCCTTTTCTCAAATGCTTCCAGCTCCTTGTCCTTCATTTTCCGACTCATGGGGCCGAAGTTTGAGGTACTTTCGGTCAGAGCGGGAGGTGCAGTAGAAGAACCCGCCGCCTGAATCTGAACATTCACATTGGGATAAATGCGCTTGAAATCTTCGGCCCAGAGCGTCATCAGATTTGCCAGCGTGTCTGAACCCACGGAGGACAGGTTACCGGACACGCCACTGGACTTACTGTACTTTGGCAGGGATGGATCCAGCTGGCTGGCCATGGCAGCACCACTGGCCAACGCCAGCGCTGCGGTAGCAGACACAGCCAGGACTCGCTTAAATGCCGTTACGTGTGTTGTTATTTTCATCATTTGCTCTCCAGGATTTACGCGCCCTGTTCGAATAACAGCGCCTTCTCATCTTTAAGGGCTATCAAAGGTTGATCTGAGGCGTGAGCCTCCTTGCTTGACTTCCGGGAATCAAATATAGAGCTTGAATATGACAATTCTGTGAAGGCGGAGATCAACAGACAAAGGACACCCACTTTTTAAAAAGTGAAGAGAGCAAACCGTGGCCGGGTCTTTTATTTTTAAAGGGTGGCTTTACGGGGAGCAGGAGGCGTTCCTCAGTCACTCCCAACTTGCTCCTTTACCAGCGTGGTGACGATGGATAAAGCCCCCAGCTTTTTGCGGCTTTCAAAGCTGTAGAGCGTTTGGGTGCCTTTGCCGGTGGCACGTCGGGCAATCAGACAATCAGAGAAATCCACTTTGGGAGTTTCGCTGTAATCCATCAGCGCGCTCTGCAGGGCACTCCAGTCTTCAAAAATGAACCGGGTGTTACTGGCGAGCTGTTTGAGAACGGAGTGTATTTCTGCTTTGGTTAATTCAAAGACGGTTTCCAGCACCCACTCGGTTTCGGCCAGGACAATGTCTGAGAGGTAAACGGAGTCAGCAGAATTAATGGTTTCAGCCGCCACTCTCGCTTGCCAGGGCGGGTTACGGGCATCGACCGGCGCTATCAGATAACGCAAAAGCACATTTGTATCAACAGCAATCATGATTCACCCGCGAATTTTCTGGCGGTTTTATTTTTGATGGCCTTCCTGGTGTCCTCTCGCGTCAGGTGTTGATGGGTATCACCAGGTAATTTGATGGTGCCAGAAAGGTCATCGGAGGTCATCTTTACCAAATGTGCCACACCATCGCGCTCGAAAACCTGTATATAGTCGCCTGGTTTTAGCCCGAGCTTTTGGCAGATACTTTGAGGAATAGTCACTTGCCTTTTGGTCGTTAGTTTATGCACGTCACACCTCTCTCTGTATTACTATATTGAAATAGTAATACTATCGTAGGCAAAGGTTGTACACAGGGCAAGAAAGGTTGTGGCTAGGAGCCTGTCCGAGAATAGCGCCCGTAGCGAGGATTGCGAGAAATTGAGGATAAAAATTTCTGATTCTGAGGAGAATAGCGGGGCTATTTGACGAAGAAGCAGGAATTTTTAGACCAATTTATCGCAACCGCAGTAGGGCAGTCTATTCTCGGACAGGCTCCTAGACTGCCAAAGCGGTTTTCGGTCAGCCTCCCAGACGAACATTCCGATTGCTGTGAACTTTTGCCCGGCAACCCCATCCAAGATATCTGAATGGCAACCATCTGAAGATCACAATTCACAATGGAACCTCCCGTTACTGTAAACACCAGCGGCAATTATGGCGATGACCCGGACTGCGCCGGAGTAACACCTGAGGTATCCCGTTATGTGTGGAACAGCAACGGTATGTCGGTTGTGCCCTGCCAAGACCAATGTTCATTACTGTATTTGCCTGAGCCTCCCATGCTCAGGCTGTTGGGCTATTTATCTTTCCGGGAGATACTCGCCACCGCAAAAACGTGTACTTATTTAAACCAGATAATCACCGATGAACATCTGCTGGCCAGATCGTGGTTTGCAAAATTGGCAACGCACCAACAGAACCAGTTCAAAGAGATTGCCCGTGACATCAGTGATCGTGACCTGCAGCACTGGCTGGGGCAATTTACCACGGATACAACGGTAGTCGGTAAACTTTGCGGCCAATACCTTGCAGAACAAACAACAGACGACGGTCGTAAAACCGGTGAAACACAAAAAAGGAAATACTTCCCCCAGGTACTGTTTTACACGGTGAGTAAACTGATGGCTGACTGTCGACAATTCAAACCGGTTCTGGCAAAGAAAATTAATGATGCTCCTGACGCTACTATCAGCCTGAACACCCATGGCGACCATTTAATGATCTTGGGAAACCATCATAGAGGGACAATCTTTGGCTACACAGCGAACCGCCCATGGCATAAACAAGCCAGTTTTAGCTTCGATGACGAGCTCTGCACAGGTCTTCCTCTCGCCAACTTTGAGACCCACGGCCATCATGTGCTGGCCTGTAGAGGACGTACCGCAAAAATCTTCGCATATAACGCCGACAAGAGCTGTACGGAGCAGCTCGACATTTTCCATGGAGGCAGGATCAGCTCAGCTGATTTAAGTTACGATGGTCATCATGCAGTCATTATCTGTGATGATGGCAGCGCCAGAATCCACAGCTGGAACGACACTGGTCACTGGACGCTGGCAGCGGATATTACCGATTTCAGGCGGCACTTGAAGGCTCGCTTCAGCCCGGATGGCAGCCGGGTACTGACCCACTCAAACTCGTGCACAAAAATCCACAGACGGAACGAGGAGGGTGGCTGGACATTAGAGGTCACCAGTGACTTCTATGCCCGATCAGTCACCTTCAGTCCCGATGGCAGCCATGTGTTGATGTACAGTTGTTATCGGGGGATCAACGCAAAGATCGCAAAAATCCTCAGCCTGAACAAAGATGGCGGCTGGCTGGAGAGTGCACCCCTCACTCACAAGGAAGGCTCGGTCATACGGGTTATCGCCAGCCCCGATGGTCGCCATGTCATTACCATCAACCAGAAAGACCGTGAAACTAACAGCATAACCATGAAAATCCTCAGTCGTGACAGCAACAGCGACTGGACAGAGACAACTGACAATATCCCAATTATTCTCCCCAATGATACCCGACTATGGCCCAAATTCAGCCCCGATGGCTGTCATGTAATGATTAGCAAGAGTGATTCTAACCTTGAAATCCTCAGCTGTGACAAACGCGGCAACTGGATGCAGAGCCCTATTCCCTTATTTAGAAAAGGCAAAAGAGCCGTCTTCAGTCCCAATAGCAACCATGCGGCGATCATCGGCGCTGGTTATAGCATCGCCAGTATATACAGTTATAACGCCGCCAGAGGCTGGATAAAAAGCGGCATCATTCCCCATAACCGTGAGGGGCCATACATTGACGCCAGCTTCAGTGCTGATAGCAGCCATATTGTCACTTTCTGTTGGCACGCAGCTTACTGTTGGCCCCCAGGCAACGCCAGTAACGAATTTCAGGCAAAAATCTACGGTCACGATGGGAACGGCAAGTGGCTGCCAAAGGCCGTTATCAGCCATAACGGCCCGATCTATACCGCACGCTTCAACGCCGATGGTACCCATCTGGTAACCGCAAGCGAGGATGGTACTGCAGTAATCCTTGGTCGCTGTGCCGACGGCAGCTGGGTGACTAAGGTCATTCTGGAACATAACTACCGGGTCAATTCTGCCTTCTTCAGTGTCGATAGCAGACAGGTGGTGACCGTAAGTGCCTCGCAAAACGTAAAAATCTGGCGTCTTGTCGCTGCTGGCATGGTTCTGGACAATCCGCCCGGAACTCCACAGGCTGCAACTGGCCAGGGTGTTGTTCTGCATGCTGGCAACCAAAAGCCGGAAGCAAACAGTCAGAATTGAGAAACATGCCAGGTCGTTCTATCGACCCATTCACAGAACCCACGGGAAGATTAATCAGGTTTATTCGAATGCCTTGAACTTTTACCCGGCAACCCCATCCAAGACATCTGATTGGCAGTCACCTGACAATGACAATTAACAATGAAACCTCCCGTTACCGTGAACACCAGCGGCAGTTATGGCAGCAGCCAGGACTGCGTGGGAGTAACACCTGAGGCCCCCCATTGTGTGGGGAGTGCGGGGAGCAGCAACGGTATGTCGGTTGTGCCCAAAGACCAATGTTCATTACTGAACTTGCCACAGCTTCCCATACTCAAGCTGCTGGGCTACTTATCTTTCCGGGAGATACTCGCCACCGCAAAAACGTGTACGTATTTAAAACAGGTAATCACCAATGCAAATCTGCTGGCCAGAAGGTGGTTTGCAACATTGGCAGCACACCAGCAAAACCAGTTCAAAGAGATTGCCCGGGACATCAGTGATCCTGACCTGCAGTACTGGCTGGGACAATTTACCATGGATACAACGATAGCCGATAAGCTTTGTAGCCAATGCCCTGGAAAGCAAACAACAGACGACGATCTTAAAACCTGTGAAGCACAAAAAAGGAAATACTTCCCCCAGGTCCTGTTTTACACGGTGGGTCAACTGATGGCTAACTGTCGACAATTCAAACCGATTCTGACAAAGAGCATTCTTAATAACCCTGATGTCAATACCGTCAGCTTTAGCACCCATGGCGACCATTTAGTGATCTTCAGAAACAATCATACCTGGACAATATTTGGCTTCACAGCGTACTGCCAATGGAATGAACAAGCGGGTTTCAGCTATCATTCCTGGGTCAACCCTCCTTCCCCCACCGTCGAGACCAGCTTCATGACCAGCGGCCATCATGTCTTGGCCTGGGATGGATACCATGTCGCAAAAATCTTCGGCTATAACGCCGATAACAGCTGCACAGAACAACTCTCCATTGTCCATAAAGACAGGATCATATCAGCTGACTTAAGTGACGATGGTCATCAGGTAGTTATTGCCTGTTATGATGGCAGTGCCAAAATCCACAGCTGGAACGTCGCTGGTCGCTGGACGTTAGCTGCGGACATCGCTGATGGCGGGCGGGGCTTGAAGGCTTGCTTCAGTCCCGATGGCAGTCGGGTACTGACCCACTCAGACTCATGCACAAAAATCCACAGGCGGAACGGGGAAGGTGGCTGGACATTGGAGGCCACTAGTAACTTCGATGCCAAATCTGTCACCTTCAGCCCAGATGGTAACCAGGTTCTGATGTTCGGTGTCAGGGGGATGGCAAAAATCCTCAGCCTGAACAAAAATGGCTGCAGGCTCGATAGCTCTACCCTCGGTAACAACAAAAACTGGATCATACGGGCTACAATCAGCCCCGATGGTTGCCATGTCATTACCGTTAACCACCAAAACGCTAAAACTGACAGCATAACCCTAAAAATCTTCAGTCGTGACAGCAACCGCAACTGGACAGAGAAAACCGGCAATATCCCCATTATTAACCCCCTTGACCCTGACCTGCCCCCCAAGTTCAGCCCCGATGGCTGCCATGTGATGGCAGCCAAAGATCTTTCTAACCTTGAAATCCTCAGCTGTGACAAACACGGCAACTGGATGCAGAACTCTATTCCCTTGAGGGGAAAAATTAAAAGAGCCTTCTTCAGTCCCGACAGCAGCCATGCGGTGGTAATCGTCCCAGGTCATCGCTCCGCCAGCATATACGGCTTTAACGCAGCCAGAGGCTGGATTGAAAAAAACATCATTCTCCATGACCACAACAGGCCACAAATTGACGCCAGCTTCAGTGCTGATGGGCGTCATATTGTCACTTTCTGTTGTGGCTGTTCTTGCCGAGCCCATGGCAGTGCCAAATATCACGCAAAAATCTATGGTCGTACTGGGAACGGTAATTGGCGAGAAAGAGCCATTATCACCCATACTGGCCCGATCCGTTCAGCACGCTTCAACGCCGATGGTAGCCATATAGTAACCGCAAGCGCGGATGGTACTGCAGTAATCCTGGGCCGGTATGCCGACGGCAGCTGGGTGAATAAGTCCATTCTGAAGCATAGCTTTGCGGTCCGATCTGCCATCTTCAGTGTTGATAGCAGGCATGTGGTCACCGTAAGTGGCAAACACATTGTGAATATCTGGCGTCTTGTCAATGCGGGCAGGTCTTTGAACGAAACTATGCAAACCGAATTCAGTCCATAGCGATATTTCGGGCCGGAATCTGCGCCCGGTTCCATCAAGAAAGATCATGAGCGGTTGTGAGAGATAGTGAAATTGCCCAACCCTCATGGGAAACCCTATCAGGGCTTCGCTGGTACCATAGATGGAGTTGTGAAAAACGGGAAAGTACCTTCAGACATACTGCGCTTCCTGTGTCGTTTTTGCAGACAAAGCTTCCAGCTTGAGCTCTAGACGATCATTCCGATTGCTGTGAACTTTTGCCCGACAATGCTATCCAAGATGCCTGACTTGCAACCACCTGAAGATCACAATTCACAATGGAACCTCCCGTTACCGTGAACACCAGCGGCAATTATGGCGATAACCCGGACTGCGCCGGAGTAACACCTGAGATATCCCGTTATGTGTGGAACAGCAACGGTATGTCGGTTGTGCCCTGCCAGGACCAATGTTCATTACTGCATTTGCCTGAGCCTCCCTTGCTCAGGTTGTTGGGCTATTTATCTTTCCGGGAGATACTCGCCACCGCAAAAACGTGTACGTATTTAAACCAGGTAATCACCGATGAACATCTGCTGGCCAGATCGTGGTTTGCAAAATTGGCAACACACCAGCAGAACCAGTTCAAGGAGATTGCCCGTGCCATCAGTGATCGTGACCTGCAGCACTGGCTGAGGCAATTTACCACCGATACAGCGGTAGTCGGTAAACTTTACAGCCAATGCCCTGAAGAGCAGACAACAAACGATGGTCTTAAAACATGTAAAGCACAAAGAAGGAAATACTTCCCCCAGGTCCTGTTTTACACGGTGAGCAAACTGATGGCTGACTGTCGACAATTCGAACCGGTTCTGGCAACGAAAATTCTTGGTGTTGATGGTAATACCCTCAGCTTGAACACCCATGGCGACCAGTTAGTGATCTTGAAAAACTTCCGTACCGGGCTAATTTTTGGCTACACAGCGAACAGCTCATGGCATAAACAAGCCAGATTTAGCTTCGATTACGAGCGCAAAACACATCGTCCTCTCTACAACTTTGAGAGCAACAGCCGTCATGTGCTCGCCTGTAGAAAACATACCGCAAAAATCTTCGCATATAACGCCGACAAGAGCTGTACTGAGCAACTCAACATTTGCCATGGAGGCAGGATCTGCTCAGCTGATTTAAGTTACGATGGTCATCATGCCGTCATTATCTGTGATGATGGCAGCGCCAGAATTCACAGCTGGAACGACACTGGTCACTGGACGCTGGCAGCGGATATTACCGATTTCAGGCGGCCCTTGAAGGCTCGCTTCAGCCCGGATGGCAGCCGGGTACTGACCCACTCAAACTCGTGCACAAAAATCCACAGGCGGAACGAGGAGGGTGGCTGGACATTAGAGGCCACCAGTGACTTCTATGCCGAATCAGTCACCTTCAGTCCCGATGGCAGCCATGTGCTGATGTACAGTGATTATGAGGGGATCAACGCAAAGATCGCAAAAATCCTCAGCCTGAACAAAGATGGCGGCTGGCTGGAGAGTGCACCCCTCACTGACAACGGAGGCTCGGTCATACGGGTTATCGCCAGCCCCGATGGTCGCCATGTCATTACCTTCAACCGGAAAGACGGTGAAACTGACAGCATAACCATGAAAATCCTCAGTCGTGACAGCAACAGCGACTGGACAGAGAAAACCGGCAATATCCCGATTATTATCCACAATGGTGCCCGGTATTGGCCCAAATTCAGCCCCGATAGCCGTCATGTGATGGTTAGCAAAAATACATCTAACCTTGAAATCCTCAGTTGTGACAAACGCGGCAACTGGATACCAACCTCTATTTCCTGTCTGGAAGAGAGAAAAAGAGGCTTCTTCAGTCCCGATAGCAGACATGCGGCGATCATTAGCACTGATTATCTCACTACCAGAATATACAGTTATGATGAAGCCAGAGGCTGGACAGAAAGCGGCACCATTCCCCATGACTTTCAAGGGCCAGACAATAACGCCAGCTTCAGCCCTGATAGCAGACATATTGCCACTTTCTGTTGGCACCCGGTTTGCCTTTGGAACGACAACATTCCTGGCAAATTCAAGGTAAAAATCTACAGTTACGATGGGCACGGCAAGTGGCTGCCAAAAGCTCTTATAAGACATGCCGGCCCGATCTATTCCGCACGTTTCAACGCCGATAGCACCCATCTGGTAACCGCAAGCCAGGATGGTACTGCAGTAGTCTCTGGCCGCTGTGCCAACGGCAGCTGGGTGAATAAGGTCATTCTGAGACATGGCTACCCGATCAATTCTGCCTTCTTCAGTGTCGATAGCAGACAGGTGGCGATCGTAACTGGCTCGAACAATGTGAAAATCTGGTGCCTTTTTGCTGCTGGCATGGTTCTGGACAATCCAGCCGAAACTCCATCCCGCCTTCTTCAGTGACGATAGCAAACAGATCTTGTCTAAACGATCATTCCAAATACCTTGAATTTTTGAACTTTTGACCAACTTTTCCATCCAAGGTAACGGACCGGCAATCACCAGACGAGGGCAACTCACCATGGCACTTTCCATTACCGAGAACAACAACGGCCGTTATGGCAGCAGTCCGGAATGTGCCGGAGTAACACCTGAGGCGTCCCGCTGTGTGTGGAGCAGCAGCGGTATCTCGATTGTTCCCGACGAAGACCAGAGTGCATTGCTGAAATTGCCACAGATTCCCATGTGCACGCTGCTGCGCTGCTTGCCTTCCCGGGATATAATCGCCATCGCAAAAACGTGTAAGTTTTTTCATCAGGTAATCACCAGGGAACATGTGCTGGCCATAAGGTGGTTTGCAACATTGGCAGAACACCAGCAAAACCAGTTCAAAGAGATCGCCCGGGGCATCAGTGATCATGACCTGCTGAACTGGCTGGAACAATTTACCACGAATACAACAGTCGCCGATGAACTCCTCAGCCAATTCCTTCCAGAGCAAATAAAAGACGATGGTCTTAAAACCAGTGAACCACAAAAAAAGAAATACTTCCCCCATGCCCTGTTTTACAAGGTGGGTCAACTCATGGCTGGCTGTCAACAATTCGAACCGGTGCTGGAAAAGCGCATTTTTGAAAAACCGGAAGTCAATGACGTCAGCTTTAGCACCCATGGCAACCATTTAGTGATCTTCAGAAGCAGCAATACCGCAACAATCCTTGGCTGCACAGGTAACGGCCAATGGCATGAACAAGCTGGCTTCAGCTATCACTCCTGGCGCAACCCCGAAGAACCGGCTTCAACCACCCTCATGACCAGCTTCATCGCCCGTGGCCGTCATGTATTGACCTGGGATGACGGCCATACTGCGAAAATCTTTGCCTACAACCCCGATCACAGCTGCACAGAGCAACTCACTACAGTCTATGAAGACAGGATCATATCAGCTGACCTGAGTTACGATGGTCATCAGGCAGTCATTACCTGTGATGATGGCAGTATCAAAATCCACAGCTGGGACGGCGCGGGTCACTGGACGTTAACAGCGGACATGGCCGATGGCATGTGCTGGAAGGTCTGCTTCAACTCCGATGGCAGCCAGGTACTGGCCCGTCCATTGTCCCCCTGGACCCCCGGCCCGAGCGCCAAAATCCTCAGTCAGAATGATGAGGGTGGCTGGACATCAGAAACCATTGGCGACCCCAGTGCCAAACGCGTCAGGTTTAACCCCAATGGCAACCCGTTACTGATGTTTGGGTCCAGGGAGATGGCAAAAATCCTTCGCCTGAACAAAAAAGATGGCAACACGATGGAGAGCATCAGACTCAATAACAATGACTACAGTATCATGCATGCTACAGCCAGCCCCGATGGTCGCCATGTCTTTACCGTCAACCAAAAACCCGGAACCAGGAGCAAAACCCTAACCATCTTCAGTCATGACGGCATCGACAACTGGACTGGGAAAACTGACCATATTCCCATTTTTGAAGACAATCATCCTGACCTATCCCCCCAATTCAGCCCCGATAGCTGCCATGTGATGGCTACCGAAGATCTTCGTAGCCTGGACATCCTCAGCTATGACGAACACGGCAACTGGATAAAGAAATCTATTCTCTTGCAGCAAAAAATGAAAAAAGCTTTTTTCAGTCCCGACAGCAGCCATGTGGTAGTCACCATGCCGGATTATGGTGCCTGCTGCTGCATATACGGTTATGACGGAGCCGCGAGCTGGATAAAAAAAGCCACCATTAGCCCTAAACATGTCCATGACTCGGAATTGCCAAAAATTGAGGCCAGTTTCAGTGCTGATAGCTGTCATATTGTCTCTTTCTGTTGCTACGAAGAGAACTTGAATACCGAATATGAGGCAGAAATCTACGGTCGCGATGAGCATGGCAATTGGCGACCAAGAGCCACTGTCACCCATAACGGCCCGATCAACTCCGCACGCTTCAACGCCAATGCCAGCCTTTTAGTGACCGCAAGCGCGGATGGCACTGCAATCATCCTGGGCCGGAATCCCGAAGGCGACTGGGAGAAGAAGACTGTTCTGAAGCATGCCGACCCGGTTCAGTGCGCCGACTTCAGTGCTGATAGCAGGCAGGTGGTGACCTTAAGTGGCAAGTACACCGTGGAAATCTGGCGTCTTGTCGCTGCTGGCATGTCTCTGGACGACACTATGCACGTTGAATTCAGTCCATAGCGATATTTCGGGCCACTGCGCCCGGTTCCATCAAGGTGGCTCGGAAAAAGCTCATAACCTCTTGCGTAAGGGGCGGCGCGTCTAGCGCCGTCCGCTGGGTGCTGTTGTTATGTTTGCTTTACTCCAGGTTTTCTGCCCATGACGTATCGGTTATTCTCGGATCGTCGATTCGCTGGCCGAAGCAGTTGTAATGATCCTCTTTTATCTGCTTGAACACGAACGGCTCGAACAACATTCGATACAGCTTGGAGATGTTGCCCCCTTTCTGGTTAGTACGGTAACAACTTTCTATAAAGCCTTCTTCTTCCAGCTTTTTTAATCCGGCGCTGATGGTGGGTTGACTGGTGCCGACCATATCTGCCAACAGTTTCTGGCTTGGCCAGCATTCGCCTTCAGTATTGGCAAACGTTACCAGTACGACCAGCAAGTATCTTTGCGTCGGTGTCAGCGCCTCCATCCCTTTATTTTTAAGTTTGACCCGAATCATTTTTAACAAACCAATCCCGTAAGCAAAGGAAACCATGCTATACTGCTCCGCGAGCAACAGCTCATATTTTGAGAGGAAAACCCGGTAGGAGGACCAACTCCTGTGACCGGGTTTTTTCTTATGCGCAGCAAATATAGTTGAGCCTCAATAAAAGACAAAAAATATTGATTTTTTTATAAATTTTTTATCTTATACGCAAATCTGCGTAAAGCATCACCCAATCGGGCAGTGAGTGCCAGCCTATCAACCCGTCGATAGCCCCACCGAAATTGAGCGAATTTCAATATCAACCAGTTGATACAAACAAGATTAAAGAACAGTATCAAAGAACCAGTTGCACAATGCGGCCTGCGCGGGTGAACATAACACTCTGCTTATGCAAACTCATTTCGCATAAGCAACATAACCATCGCCCAGAAACCACGCCCTATCACCGGCCTTCGAGCCTTTTTTTTATAGCGATCATTGTGTTTGTTCTTGTATCTCTGTGTTGTCGCTGACGGACTTTTTTAATCATGTTTTCATGCCATTTGGGAAAATCAAGTATATCCACACCTTCCTCCTTACCTTTTATAACTCTGTCTCTCCATGCCTTCTTT
The DNA here is from genome assembly GCF_049310165.1 of Endozoicomonas sp. ALE010. Taxonomy (NCBI): domain Bacteria; kingdom Pseudomonadati; phylum Pseudomonadota; class Gammaproteobacteria; order Oceanospirillales; family Endozoicomonadaceae; genus Endozoicomonas; species Endozoicomonas sp. ALE010. The sequence continues at coordinate 26,078 of NZ_JBLYNV010000041.1, forward strand.
GTTACAGGGAAAAGTTTCTCATATCTATCCTTTCTTACCATGTATTCCGTTTCTGTAAAATCATAGCCATATCCATTTGTGCGGCCATATTTGATTGCTTCTTCTATCCAGTCTTCAAGTTCATTAATATATTCAAACTCGGTTTTCATTTCTTCTTCTGTGACTGGTTCCTCGTCCCATTCAGCCCCAAGATAAAACTCTATACGTTCTCCCAAAAATCCAAATTCCGACATAATTTCTTGACCTGTCATCCAATAAACAACCAAGTATAGACTGCCCCCAAAGGACGCCCCCTCCCCCCTCTGCCAACACAATACCGGTAATCATCACCGGACACCTTTCGCGGCATGGAAAACATCAACCTTCACAAAGCTCATGAGCGGTCGTGAGATAGTGAAATTGCTCAACCCTCATGGGAAAGCCTATAATGGCCTCGCTTAACGTGTTCTGTTTACTGCACTTTTTTAATCAAGCATCAAAAATGCCCCTTTCAGGGTCTGGTAATGGAACACTGAAAAATAATGATAATAACAAGCAGCCAAGCATTGAATGCGTTGGCTGTCGGGGGAAAGACAGTATGAATCCCACCTGGAAACTTGCCAGGTCGGTGGTGGCCGCCATCGACCAATTCACAGAACACACCGGAAGATTGATCAGCTGGCTGACATTACTGCTGGTATTCGTCGTCTGTACCGTGGTGGTTTTGCGCTACTTGCTCAATATCGGCTCCATCGCCATGCAGGAATCGGCCATGTATCTGCACGCCATGGTCTTCCTGGGTGCCAGCGCCTACACACTCAGGCACAATGGCCATGTCCGGGTGGATGTCTTCTATCGAACCATGAGCCCACGGAAGCAGGCACTGGTCAACAGTCTGGGCACCGTGTTCCTGTTGCTGCCGGTCTGTCTGTTTATTGGTGCGATGAGCTGGGATTACATCGCACGTTCCTGGCACATTCTGGAACAGTCCCAGGATCCCGGAGGGCTGCCTTTTATCTATCTGCTGAAAAGCCTGCTCCTGGTAATGGTGGTTACCCTTCTGCTTCAGGGCGTTGCCGAACTGATGCGTTCTCTGATGATCCTTACCGGTGAAAGCCACCAGGAGGGCAGATCATGATGGACGCCATTCCTTTTCTGATGTTTGCCACCGTCTGCCTGGTGCTGCTGGCTGGTTATCCCGTAGCGTTTTCCCTGGCAGGTACCGCCTTGCTGTTTGCCGGAGCCGGATCACTGTTTGGCGTATTTGATTTCTCGCTGATGAACGCCCTGCCCAGCCGACTGTTTGGTGTTATCACCAACCAGACCCTGATTGCTGTGCCACTGTTTGTCTTTATGGGCGTGATGCTGGAAAAATCCAAAGTGGCAGAAAGCCTGCTGGAAAGCATGGCAAGGCTGTTTGGCAAAACCCGGGGCGGCCTTGGTCTCTCGGTGATTGTGGTTGGCATGCTGCTGGCCGCCAGTACCGGCATTGTCGGTGCCACGGTGGTCACTATGGGTTTGTTATCCCTGCCCACCATGCTGCGTCGGGGCTATTCCCCGGCACTGGCAACCGGTACGATCTGTGCCACGGGAAGCCTTGGGCAGATTATTCCCCCCTCCATTGCCCTGGTGCTGCTGGGCGATGTGTTATCCAGTGCCTACCAGCAGTCACAGATAAAGATGGGTGTCTTCTCACCGGATACGGTATCTGTTGGCGATCTGTTTGTTGGTGCCATCATTCCCGGCTTGCTGCTGGTTTTCTGTTATGTCGTCTATCTGGTGGTGGTTGCCCGCGTTAAACCGGATGCGGCACCGGCACTGACCGACGACGATCTGGTGTCCATGGGCAGCAACCGTTCCCTGTTATCCTGCCTGTTGCCACCGCTGGTGTTAATTGTCGCAGTTCTGGGCTCGATCCTGGCCGGTGCCGCAACACCAACCGAAGCGGCCAGTGTCGGTGCGGTTGGTGCGATCCTGCTGGCGATTCTGCGCCGACAACTCAGTATCAAAACGCTGAGAGAAGTGGTTCGCTCAACGACACAGGTCACCTGCATGGTGTTCATGATTTTGATTGGAGCTTCCATTTTTTCCCTGGTATTTCGTGGCTTCAATGGTGAAGAGTTGATTCACAGCTATTTTGAAGCCATGCCCGGCGGGGTGTTTACCGCCGTACTGATTGTCATGCTGGTGATGTTTCTGCTGGGCTTTATTCTCGATTTTATCGAGATTACCTTTGTCGTCGTGCCCATGGTTGCCCCTGTGCTCTTGGCGATGGGGCTGGATCCGGTTTGGTTGGGGATTATGATTGCAGTCAATCTGCAAACCTCATTCCTGACGCCACCTTTTGGTTTTGCCCTTTTCTATTTACGGGGGGTTGCACCGCCAGAAGTGGCGACAGCCGATATCTACAAAGGGGTGATTCCCTTCATCATCATTCAACTGATGGTATTGTGTGCGTTAGCGATATGGCCAGAACTGGCAACCTGGTTGCCAGATAAGGTTTATAACTAGTACATGGTTTCAATGAGTTTGACGTGTACAGTCTCCGTTCACCCTGAGCGGAGTCGAAGGGTGCTTGGCACGATCTATCAGAGTCCGGAGTTTCCGCCTTTAGGCCCTATGGGTCCTTCGACAGGCTTCAGGACGAACGGAGTGCGGAGGCACGACAACCACTCATTGAAACCATGCAAAATATAATTGTCATTTCTTATCCATGGCACATCATACATCGGGCACTTGATTTCGTATAAATCCATGGCCATCAGTCAAAGGCTTTGGCTTAACTGATACAATGGGACTTTTCACTGGTACTCAAACCTATGTTATTAAAAATTATTCGTAATGTATTAGGCTACGGTATTGCGGCAGCGGATAAGCTGACCCGCCCTAAAGCGATGGCACGTTCACCAGAGCAGCAGGCCCGGGTGGATGCACAAACGGCCGATATGACGCTCTACCAGTTCACGGCCTGCCCTTTCTGTATCAAAACCCGCAGGGCCATTCACATACTGGGCCTGAATATCCAGACCCTGGATGCCATGAACGATACTCAGGCCCGTAATGCGCTGCAACAGATGGGCGGCAAGGTTCAGGTACCCTGCTTACGTATTCAGGAAGCGGGCAAAGACGATATCTGGATGTATGAGTCCGGCGATATTATCCAATATCTGCAAAAGAGCTTTGGCTAATCCCGAAATGGTCTACCAGCTCCGCCCCTATCAAAAAGATGCCGTTCACAGTGTGATACGGCATTTTCGCAAATCCAATGACCCGGCCCTGCTGGTGCTGCCCACTGGCGCTGGCAAGAGTCTGGTTATCTCCGAGCTGGCCCACATTGCCCGTGGCCGCGTTCTGGTTCTGGCCCATGTGAAAGAATTGGTGGAACAGAACCACGGCAAATACCAAAGCTATGGATTGCAAGCCTCCATCTTCAGTGCCGGACTTGGGCAGAAAGAAGCCTCTGAACAGGTGATATTTGGCAGTGTGCAAAGTGTGGTCAGAAATCTTGAACAGTTTCAGAACGCACCGGGTCAGAAAGCATTTACCCTGCTGGTTATTGATGAGTGCCACCGGGTATCCATGGAGAAAACCTCCAGTTACCACAAGGTCATTGACCACTTTAAACGTCTGAATCCAAACCTTAAGGTTCTCGGTCTGACAGCAACCCCCTATCGCCTGGGAATGGGCTGGCTGTACCAGTATTATCAAAGCGCTGACAATAAGGGGTCGGTCAGAACTGAAGAGCCTCGCTTTTTCAAAGAGTGTCTGTTTGAGCTGCCACTGTCTTACATGGTTGACAATGGTTATCTCACGACACCCGAAGTGGTTGATGCCCCCATTGTGTTCTACGACTTCAGCCAACTCTCCCGGGATAGCTTTGGACGCTATGGCGAGCAGGAGCTGAATCAGCTATTGAAAGGGAAAACCCGGGCCACCCGGGAAATCATCAATCAGGTAAAAAAAGAAGCCACTACCCGTAAAGGTGTCATGGTGTTTGCCTCTACGGTAGACCATGCCCGTGAGATTATGGGTTACCTGCCAGACGATGAGAGCGCCCTGATTATTGGCGATACACCCGCAAAAGAGCGGGACCGCCTGATTGCCGCGTTCAAACAGCAGCAGCTTAAATTCCTGGTGAATGTGTCAGTGCTCACCACCGGTTTTGATGCCCCCCATGTAGACCTGATCGCCATACTGCGGCCAACAGAGTCCGTCAGCCTTTATCAGCAGATCGCTGGCCGGGGGCTGCGCCTGGCACCGGACAAAAAAGAGTGCCTGATTATTGATTATGCGGGCAACCGCTTCAGTTTATACAGCCCGGAAGTGGGCGAACCCAAACCGGATTCCAAAGCGGTGCCCGTCACGGTTCCCTGTCCTGCCTGTGGCCATGAGAACCATTTCTGGGGAGTGGTTGATGGGGATGGTGATCTGGTGGAACACTACGGTCGACGCTGTCAGGGCTTTGCAACGTTTTTGGCGGACAACGGCAGCGAGGTGAAAGAGCAATGTGAGTTCCGCTATCGCTTTAAGGAGTGTGACCAGTGCGGAGCTGAAAACGATATAGCCGCCAGAAAGTGTCACAGTTGCCAGCACGGACTGGTTGACCCGGATAAAAAACTTCGAGAGGCTCTCAACCTGCAAAACTGCCTGGTGATTCGGTGTTCTGGTATGGAAATGAATGCGGATAAAGACGCTCAGTGCAAACAGCGCATCCGGATCACCTACCACGATGAAGACGGTGCCGAAGTCAATGAGTTCTTCAGGCTGGATACCCCCTCACAGCAAGGTGCGTTCTATCATCATTTTGGCAAGCATGCCCTGATTAATCGTGCTGAGCCATTCCGGGCGTCAACGGTGGATAATGTTATCCACAGCCGCAAGAAATTTCGTAAACCTGACTTTGTGATAGCGCAGAAGGAAAAGCATTACTGGAAAATCATTGATAAGCTGTTCGACTACGATGGCAAATACCGCAAGGCCGAAGCGCTCTGATGCACGTCACTTATCACATAACCGGGCAAACCCAGAACCGCATCAATCAGTTGATGATAAAATACAGTCCGAAGCATACGCTGGTCATCTGGGTTGCCTCACTGGCCTGTTTGCTGATGCCGCTGCTGGTCTTTCGGAACAGCCTGAGCAACATTCTACTTTCCGGACTCTTTGGCTCTGCCTTAATTACTTTCCTGATACTGAATCTTGGCCTCAGGTATGCCGTGCATAAACGCTTTGGTCTTCATTACCAGCCGGACCTTGACCTGGAAACCCGCACTCTGTGCCTTGAGGAACATGGCATCAGCATCCGTTCATCATTACTGAAACCGGCTTTTCGCCCCTACAAGCAGGTAAAGATGATCACGGTAGAAGACAATATTATTGTCATCGCAGGAAAAAGCGGCTGGCTTGAGATGATTCCCCGGGATCAGGTTACAGAAGGCAACTGTGGGTTATTGCTGAATATGCTCTGCCAGAGAGCCGGGAAAAAAATAAAAAGTTCCAGCTGAGGCAATAAAGATAATCTAAAATTTTATCAGGTAAACAGCACCACGGTTTGAATAGCGATGTGCAAGCTCCCCGTTATTACTCTGTTATTGGTTACCTTATTATCTGCCTGCATCACAGAAAATCCTGTGCATGGCAATAAATATGCTGGCAAAAAGAGCGCCAGCGGCTGGCTGGAAATACCACCAAACCCTGAGATGCTGAACATGGCAAAATTTGCGGCCAGGGACTTACAAAACGACTCGGTACTGAAAGTAACAGAAGCAAAACGCCAGAATATCCTTGGCACCTGTTATCTGCTTGCTTTTCAAATGAGCAGTGGTACACAGTGGCAAGCGGAACTTTACCAAGACCCTTACGGTAAACTGACTCTGCTTGAATTGTTAAGCCCATTTCCCGCAAGAAAATGAACGATAGCCTCGCCTGCCTGAGTTCGATCGTCAGGCAATCCAACCGCTCCCAACGCCTTATCAATTAATCGATCACCCACCATGGGGCGCAGCCTATCGCACACATCCATAAAAAATCCGTCGACAAATTCAGGATGCGCCTGCCAGGTCAGGATGGAAGACCCCCGTCGAGTAATGGCGTTCTCACAGAAATCCGAGGTTGCCAGCACGGCAAAGCCCGGAGCCACTTGATCCACCTGATCCTGATGCACAGCCAGAACGCGAATCATGCTACCGGACTTAAAACACCCGAAATCACACAGCGCTTTCACCGGATAAGCACCTAAACCCCATCCTCCGGGAAACTTACGAACACTGCCTCCCAGGGACTGATGAATAATCTGATGACCAAAACAGATGCCCACCAGCAATGCATCACTCCTGGCAAGCTCGATAATCAACAGCCTGAGTTTCAGGATCCACGGCTCTGAATCATAAGCAGAAGACTTGCTGCCACTGATAATCCATGCGTCACATTGGTCAACGGAGGATGGAAAACTGCCTTGATAACAGCGCCAGACAGAATACTGCCACTGACCGGGCATCACCCGGTCAACCATCATTTTGTAATCATTATCAAAGGTGCCAAAACGCTTAATAGAGTCCGGATGATGTTCATCGCACAATAAAATACCCAGTCGCCTGTTCAATGCCAGCTTCCCCGAAACCTGTCTTCTGCATTATTACAGTCTATATCGACAAGAAGCCCATCGCGGACACAAAGCAAACATACCTCCCAGAGCCTGCTATACACAACCATGGTTGCCTCTACAACATCACAAAGCTCATATCCGTTGCCCTCACGCCGAGGCCATAACAAGCTTGAACAAATAATTAAATTTTTTTTCATCCAGAAGTTGCGTTATCCACAAACCCAACATTATAATGAGAATCGTTATCATTAAGATTAAAGATATTACATATCGGCTCAACCTGACTCTCCCCAAGCCTTTGTTGAGCCACCCAAGCACTTAACCTGTTGACTTATGGAGGGACTGCCATCGAACGAAATTTCAGACCTGACTAACTGGCAAATGCCAGTGATTCGCAAATCCTCATCTTTAGGGCTTGAATTTCAGGCCTTTTTTTTGTTGTTTCCTGATCCGATCCTGTCCATTATTGATAAACTGAAAAATTGCATGTTACGTGTGCAGCAAGATATTGGCTATCAAGCACCTTTCGGATGGCAACCCTGCTGCATTGGTCTAATCAGAAAAAGAGCCGCTACCGATGGAACTACAGAAGTACAAAATGCCCTTGCTTGGCGGGGAAATGAAAGAACTCGCTGACTATGAGAACAAGGTCATTTTAATCGTCAATACTGCCAGTAAATGTGGCTTCACTCCCCAGTACCAAACCCTTGAAGAGCTATACAACAAATACAAGGACCAGGGGCTGGTCATCCTGGGCTTCCCCTGCAATCAATTTGGTCGTCAGGAACCCGGAGACAGCGAAGAGATTGGTGCTTTCTGTCAGAAGAACTACGGGGTTACCTTCCCGATGTTTGAGAAAATTGAGGTGAATGGTGATCATGCCGCGCCACTCTATAAAGATTTAAAATCCGAAGCGCCCGGATTGCTGGGGACTCAGAAGATAAAATGGAACTTTACCAAGTTCCTGGTCGGCCGTAAGGGCGAGATCATTGACCGCTATGCCCCCACCACCAAGCCGGAAGATATCGAAGAAGACATCTGCAAAGCATTAAGAGAGAGCTGAGCGAGCCGACAAATTAAGAGTCTCAACAACCTGACACTCTTATACCGTGGATATTAACAAAGCACTCTCCCTGCTGGCTGATCGCAACGGTTCAGAACTGTTTCTGACGGTCGGCTACCCCCCCTGTTTGAAAATCAATGACCAATTGGTACCGATAGCCAACACCTCGCTGACCAGCAAGCAGGCCCACCATAGTTTTGCCAACATGATGGGCGAAGAGCGCTTTAAAGAATTCTGTGAGACCCGTGAAAGCAATTACGCGATACAGAACCCGGAGTCCGGTCGTTTTCGTATCAGTGCGTTCTTCCAAAGAGGGGAACCCGGAATGGTGATCCGGCGCATTCACCACCATATTCCGTCCCCCCGGGAGCTTGACCTGCCGGAGATTTTCTGCGACCTGATTCTTCAGGAAAGAGGTTTGATCCTGATTACCGGGCCAGCAGGTGCCGGTAAAACAACCGCGATGGCATCCCTGGTGAACCATCGCAACACTACGGGTAAAGGGCATATCATCACCATTGAAGACCCTGTTGAATTTATCCACAGCCATAGGCAATGCATCGTCACCCAGCGAGAAGTTGGACTGGACACCCAATCTTATGAAGAAGGTCTGTCGAACGCCCTGCGTCAGGCACCCGACCTGGTGGTTATTGGTGAGATCCGCACCCCCGAGGTGATGAGGCATACCATTGAGTTTGTGCAAACGGGTCACCTCTGTATTGCAACCCTGCATGCCAACACGGCCTATCAGGCGCTGGAACGCATCATTCACTTCTTCCCCCGGGAGCAACATGAAGAGGTTCTTCTGGATTTATCACTGAGCTTGCAGGGAATCCTCGGGCAACAGCTGCTCAGCTCTGAAGATGGTACGGCCGCCTATCCTTCCCATGAAATCCTGTTAAATACACCGGCGCTGGCCGATCTCATCAAAAAAGGCAAAGTGGATGAAATCCATGACCTGATGGAGCGCTCCAAAGACTCGGGTATGCAAACCATTGACCAATCCATTTTCAAGCTGTTTGAGGCTGGAAAAATCACCGCCCAGCAAGCTATCCAGCATGCTGACTCCTCCAATAACATGCGCCTGCTCATAAAGATGCATGGTCATCAGGGAGGGGACGATAATTCTCTGTCACACTTGACCATTTCCACGGATTGAAGCAGCCTGAGAATAACACGGTGCAACAGGTATTTATCTGCTGCACAACCACCTATCCATGCTCTTCTATTAATGAACGCTGCCAGATGGATGTATCAATAACCTGATCAAACTTAACACCACAGCGCTCCATCACTCCCACCTTTCTATACCCCAGTTTCTGATGCAATGCCTCGCTGCGCTGATTGGGCAGGGCAATCACACCAATCATTTCCCGAATCCCCAACGCTTTTGCCGCACTGAATAACGCCTGATACAACAAGGTACCGATGCCACGTCCACCAGCACCATCGCGCAAATATATGGAACCTTCCGCCGTATACCGATAGGCGGCCCGAGCATGATAATGGGCAGCATAGGCATAGCCGAGCACCTCACCCTCTTGTTCATAGACCAGAAAACAGTGTGCTTTCTCCAGCCTTTTCCCGATCTCTTCAGGGGTCACAGGATTAACTTCAAAAGTAACCGTACTGTGCAAAACATAGGTGTTGTAGATATCCGCTATCTGGGCACAATCATCTGGTTTGGCGGTTCTTATCATCAATGTACTGCCTGTCCATCACAAAATTATGTGAATGCAGCATATTTGAAATAACCATGGAAATCACTGCAAACCGACATGATTGTGTCAGCACCACTGACCGGCCTGTTATCACCTTTGCAGGGAACTAAAGGTACGATCTTCCTATCAAATTCTTTGAACAAACTATTGAGGATCATACCCATGACAGGAAAAACACACTTAAGCATATTCTTTGCAACACTGCTCTGTATTAGCTTTTTCAGCTTTGCGGAACCTGCTCAACCATGGAAAACGGGGAACATAAAGTTGTATGGCTTGCTAATACCAGTAATCCAGGCAGAAGAAGGAGACATCAATGGCTTTATTGCCTGTTATTCACATGACATGGAAATGCCATCTTACCCCGTAGAAGAAGACATTTACGTAAAAGGCTTTGTCTCTATGGAAGGGGGGCAGTACAAAGGACGCATTTTTCATCCCGAAGGGTATTTAGATATGGATATCAGCCCTGTATATACAACACCCAGCACTATATGCCAGGAGTACATACCCTCCTGCCAAGATGAGAACACTGAATGCTGGGCAGGCGGTGATACCGGCGGCTACTTTGGTCACCTTCTTCGGGCAATTAATGCCGAGTGATACTCTTTCGGAGTCGTTCCCGGTGTTCCGGGGCTGTCACGAAAGTTGCACAAGCACTGAAACCACAAAGACCACCAAGTATATTTATATAGGCTTAGTGCTCTTTGCGGTTCCTGAAAACGCTTTTTGATCTGTCTTTTACGACAACTTCTTCCCTGTAGGAATACATACCAAACCTCTCCGCAAATTCAACACCGCCATTAAACTCTCATGTCACCTTATCCATTAACATCACTTTTCAGGTGTCTGCTATTGCCCGGAAAGATATACATGGACCAATTCATGAAATTCGTTGATTTCAGAACTGTGTCAAAATGTGATTCAAAAACACAATAAGAAAAGAGGTTACTTCATTGATATAAGTCAATTACCACACATGTGACTCTGTATGTATTTTACGCAAGCCGCCATCGGCATACCGAGCATTTACACTTCAAACAAGCAGTGCAAAGCCTCAACAAGAGTGAATTCCACAAGCACCTTGTTGCATCAACTAATATCTTGCGGCTCTTTTTTGAAAAATTTCTTTAACTTGAGACGTTTTGAGCCCGCTGCCCATAACGACAGTTAAGCGGTTTAAAGCAGTATCAATGAATACCGTGAGGGTATTTTTTGTGAACCGAATGATAAGTGTATTCATGGCCGTTGTGCTTGCGGCCTCGTTTATGATGTCTACTGCACAGGCTGCAGAAAAAGTCCGCTCCCAGATGCTGGCCTATGTGGTCACCAGTGAGAATGGTAAAGAGACCCTGAAGAAAGCCGCCACTGCCGAGCCGGGCAACGTACTGGAGTATCAGCTGGCCTATACCAACACCTCAGCCGAGGCCATGTCGGGCCTGAATGTGGCGGTGCCGGTACCGGCCAACACCCGTTATCTGGACAAAACCGCCATTACCGTAGTGCCCAGCCGCTTTGAAGTAAGCATTGATGGCGGAAAAACCTGGGAAGGTGAACCGGTTAAACGACTGCGTAAAGATAATAATGGCCAGCTGAAAGAGGTGGTGATTCCGGCCACGGAATACACCAACCTGCGCTGGCTGGTTCAGCGTCCATTGAAAGGGGGCGAGGTTCAGCAGTTTACATATCGGATTCAAGTGATCTGATTCTACGCAACCAGCCCACTGCCATCAGAAGAAGAACAGCGCAGCCTCTCCACGGGGTGCACCCACCGGGGAATTCTTGAAACGCTTGTTTGACACCTTGGCCTGGTGCCGGGAGATGACGGCTTTGTCCACAGAAAAAGGCAAGTCATCAACAAACGTACAGAGAGTGGTAAAGCAAAAATAATTTCAATTCAACAATGATGCACAGAGCAATGCTTGGTCGAGGGGTCAAAATAAAGACAATGTACAGCAGTAATCGACAGCCCATTATGGCGTTCTGGACCCTTGCCCTGTTAGCCATTTCGATGCTTTGGGGGGCATCGGCTTATGCTTTTACTCCCGCAGGGACGGTGATTAAGAACCTGGCGACGGTGACCTATCAAGATAGTCTGGGTAACAGTTATACGGCGCAATCCAACGAATCTTCTGTTACCGTGGCGGAAGTTTTTTCAGCCAGGCTGGAAAAAGACGGGCAAACTAAAGATGGTGCTCCCGGGCAAATCGTTTACTTCCCGCACCAGCTGATCAACGATGGTAATACTCAAGACCGTTTCCAGCTGGAGGCAACAAACAGCCATGACCTAAGTGAAGTAAAAGTCTATCTGGATACCAACGGCAACGGTCAGCCCGATGACAATGAACCCGAGATCAAACTGGATGAATATCTTAAAGTCGCTGCTGGTACCACAGCCAATCTGGTGGTGTCTGCTCGGGTGCCTGGCACTGCTCAGACCAATGATAAATATACATTGCTTATGAACGTTGCAGCACCAAACAACTCTTCTTTTGGTGGTGCAAATCAGGCAACAAACACTAATACCATCACCGTAACCACAGGCCCGGTAATTGTTGCAAGCAAGCAAGCAGGTGGTTAAACATATTCCTGCTGAGTTTGGCTCGGACGGAAACCCAAAAGCAAATACAGGTTCTGTCACCTACCGCATTAAGATTACCAATAATGGTTCTCTGTTGGATGAAGGTGGCATTTATGACTTCCTGCCCCACCTGCTTGATTTGAGCAGTATTGAAAACCCAGAGGGCCAGGATGCGCGTCTGAGTGGTTTTGTCACAAACATAGACAAGCCTGCCAACATTGAAATTCCCTATTTTCCTCACCATGCAAAAGCCTTATACATGGATCTGAAAAACCTGGATACCGGGGCTACAGTTGCCTTTGAGTTTACTGCTACTTACCCAGACAAGGATGTAGACGGTAATAGCTTAACGTTTTATGCCAACGCTTTACTGCAGAACAAAGCGTTTGTCACTTTCGGTGACAAAGTGTCAGAAACCAATCTTGTCTCCACAACACTGCCCCAGTTCTACGGCGTCGAGGCTGGTGAAAATAAGACTTTGCCTGAAGAACCGGCCGGTGGCATTGCCGAGTTTACCAACACTATCGTAAACCTGGGTAATGGTGCAGATACATTCAACCTGACTTTCAGTAACCACTCGTTCCCAGAGGGCACAGTACTCAGCCTCTGGGACTCAACCGGTAAAACCCCTCTGAACGACACCAATGGTGATGGCACTGTAGAGACGGGCACACTGGGTAAGGACGGCAAAATCACGATTATGGTCAAGGCCCAGCTGCCTGTGGGTGGCAAAGACACACCATCAACTGTCACACTCACTGTGACCTCTGCCGGTGATGCTACTTTTTCTGACTCTGTGATCAATACGCTGGAAAAAATCACAAAAGAAAGGATCGATCTGGCTAACTATAAAGTCGAACAGGACGGGAGCGATGTAGAGATTAATTTCCCTGCTGGATCTGAAATTACGATTGAGAAACTATTTGGTATAGACGACGCACACCCTACGACTGCTGGTGCTATATCCACAATCTCCCTGAAGCCAGGCAAAGTCGCCAAATTTGGTCTCTATATTGCCAATGAGTCGGCAACGGCCAGCAGCTTCAGTCTCTCCTCAGAGATTGACAAGAATCCTGGCTGGAAAGTGACCTATATCCATAAAGGTATTTTTGAGAACAATAACACCGATGATGGCAAGGAACTGATTCGCGCCACTGATCGGCCAATCACCTCAACACCCAGCCTGCCCGGCAATTCATTCATGAAGGTCATTGCCCAGGTTGAGATTCCGGCGGATGTGAGTAACGCGAAAGCAGGTGATTACAACATCACTTTCACCATAAACTCCAACATTCACAGTCTGAGCAACAGCACCACCAACAAGATCACCATCAAAAAAGATCTGTTGCTGGAATTCGGCCCTGGCGGTGCCAATCAGGTCGAAGCGGGCGGTATTACGTTCTATGACCATGTGCTGAAAAACCTGAGTAACACCAATCTGGAGGTCAGATTCCCTGCTGTCACTCCACCCTCTGGCTGGATCTACCTGATCTACACGCGGGATGCTACCAACGAACTCAGCGCTGCACCTGTGTCAGGACCCATGACATTGACACCTGGTGAAACAAAAAACATTGCCGTAAAAGTGTTTGCTCCTGCCAACGCCCCGGCTGGTTATGTCTTCAACCTGACCTTGGGTGCTGAGGGCAAATCAGGGGAAACTGTTATGGAAAAGGTATTCCTGACCAACTCCACCACCGTTATCAAGGGCCAGGTTGTACTGACCAAAAAGGTAGCCAAAAAGGGTTCCTCAGACTTTCAGACCCAACTGAAAGATGTTAAACCTGGCGAAACCGTTATCTGGCAAGTAAACGCTGTCGTCCAAGGTTCTGCAGATGCTCACAATGTGGTGATCACTGATGCTGCCCCTCCATTTACCCAACTGACTTCAGCTACCAGCAAATCAGCTAAAGCAGGTAACCCAACAATTACTGAGGGCGAAGGGGTTGCAGTTGTTAACGAAAACAACAGCATCACCTTCTACGTGGGTAAAGGAGCAACAGCGACTTCCGGCGGTACTCTGAGTCCTGGTCAACACGTTACCATGACCTTTGAAGTGACTCTGGATCAATCAAATCCATAACCGCTCTAACTCTCTTCTGCGCTCCCCACGCAGAAGGGCTCTCCCTGCGCTTTGCCAACAGAGCCCAGCGAAAGCCAAAGAAAAACAACAACCCGGATATTACGCAGTTATTCATGTTGAAGCGCCTTCTGACCATCGCCCTGCTCACCCTGCTCTGCCTGCTGGCAGGCTTTGGGGCGTGGGCGATTACCCCGGCGGACACTATGATTCTTACCCAGGCCAATGCCAGCTATTTTGATACCCAGCACGGCACACCGGCCATCGCTATTTCCAATCAGTCCTGGGTCATGGTCGGGGCAGTGCATGCCTTTGAACTGAAACACGACCAGAACCTGTCTGGTATTGCCGGGCAGCAAGTCTATTTTGTGCACAGGCTAACCAATCTGGGTAATACCGCCGACCGTTATCAGTTGTCGTTTATTTCAGCCAGGGCGAGCGGCCTGACCAATCTGCAGGTATTTGAATATCGGGGTGCCTTACCGGCACCGGGCACGCCTTCACTGACGCAGACCCGTACCCTGCAACCCGGAGAGAACATGCAGCTGATCATCCTGGCTACCATTCCAGCTGGTGCTGCCAACGAGGAAAGCCATTCCATCATTCTGGAAGTCAGCTCAGAGCAGGACAACACAGTCAAGCAACAAGCCACGGATCAGGTAACCATCAGTGATGTGGCGGTTCGGCTGAATAAAACCGTTAGCAAAGACAAGGCGAAAGCGGAAGATACTCTGTACTATGAGATCCGGTACCAGATTCTGGGCAATAAACCATTGCCCCACGGCACCACCACCATCGATGGCAAACCGTTCCACGGTATACTGCTGGAAGATATTCTGCCGCCACAAACCACCCTGGATTACACCATACCGGAATTTGCTCCCTACCAGGCCATGGTGGTGCTGCGGTTGGAAGACGGCAACTGGCAGAGATTCGAAAACTGGAATCGCCGACTGAAACCCACCCGTATTGGCCTTATGGTGCCCGCTGCCCAGCTGCAGCCCGGCCAGACGGGGCGGTTAAGTTTTGCACTACGCATCAACCCGAATGTCAGCAGCGGTACGCTGATTGAAAACCGGGCACGCCTATACAACAAACTGGATTACGAAACTGTTGAGGCTCGTAAGGCACTGGTTGTCAGTAACCCGGCGTACACCCTGGTTACAGAGGCCGAAGACACCATTAACCCGGAACCCATCCTCCGTTTTATTGAGCCTTCCGGTGCCAACAGCGCTCCGGACTTTTATGGTGAATTTACTCCCTCTTCTGTTTACTACCTGAACATCGACAGCCCTGCGACAAACGGTGACGTTTATCTGGAGCTGGAAGGGGGAAATTTTGCCCAATCCAGAGAATCCATAGATACCATCGAGTCGGTCACAGTTCGCTCCGACCGTGGCGATTCGGTTCGGGTAAAGCTGCAGGAAACGGCCATCGACAGCGGTGTGTTTCGCAGTGTATCACCACTGCGGTTAGCCACCGACCAGCAGGGCAATAATGGACTGTGCCTTTCTGCCAAAGCCAATAGCAAAATCGCCCTGGCGGCCCAACCGGATTACAGCCAGCCGGGCAGCAACTGTTATCTGGCCTCGCAGATCAATGACCAGCTGGTGGCTTCGATACAAGATCCGGTGACTCAGCAAAACTACACAGCCAGAGCAGTAGTCAGTCCGACGGGGACGGTGTTCAGTACCGACAGTCTGACACCTGTGCCGGATTCACGTATCGTATTTTTTGATCTTTCCGGTAATCAGGTGCTGGATGAAAAAACCCGCACACAGTCAAATACCGGGATAACAGATGCTAATGGTCGTTTTATCTATCCTCGGTTACCCGAGGGGCGCTATTTTATTCTGGTCATTCCTCCGGCTAATTATTCCTTTCCGTCCAGGATGATGCCCGCAATGCTTCCCGGGAAAAAGATTCATGACGCATCTTATGGCCGCAGTGGCATGCCAAAGGGTAATAATGCACCACTGCCTTTTGCTTTAGCACAGCGCATCAATACACAGGGCTCTTTTGAAGTGAGCAGTGCCGGTGTTGAAATGTTTGATGTGCCAGTGGACGCCATGGTGGCCACCGACAGCCTGACGCTGGAAAAAAGTGCCAGTCGGGATGAAATCGCCCCCGGAGAGCGACTGCGCTATGAGCTGAAGTTGCGCAACCCCGGTGACATTAATCTGTATAACCTGTCCGTTGTGGATACCCTGCCCCACGGTTTTAAGTACGTGGCTGGCACCACGAAGATTAATGGTAATACTGCATCAGACCCGGAGGGAGCACCCGGGCCAGAATTAGTCTTTCGCCATCAGGCCAACCCGGCAATCGCCAGCGGTGATGAATTGCTTATTACTTACGTTCTCCAGGCCGGTGCCGGGGCAATCGACAGTGATGGTATCAACCGAGCCACGGCCACCGCCAGAAAAGGTGTGACCGGACAGCGGATCACCTCTAATGAAGGCAAAGCTGAGGTGACGGTTCGCATGACCGGCGTGCTCTCCGATAAAGCCATTCTGTTCGGTAAAGTGTTTCTTGATAGCCAATGTGCAGGAGAATCTGGCTACGGGGTGCAAGACAGTAACGATTGGCCTGTGGGTGGTGTACGCCTTTATATAGAAGACGGCACCTGGGTCATTACCGATGAATACGGCCAGTACAGCCTGATGGGCCTGAAGCCCGGCAACCATGTACTTAAGGTAGACCCGGTCACCCTGCCTGACGGGCTGCCCCTGAAACCGCTGGATAACCGCCACGGTACCGACGGCAACAGTCGTTTTGTCGATCCGACACCCGGCGAAATGCACCGGGCTGACTTTGCCGCACAATGCCCTGCCACCGACGCTATTGTTGAACAGATCAAAGCCCGCAACGAAAGCATCAGCGGCGACTGGCTGCTGGACGATGCGGCAAAATATAACCGCAGCAAACCGTCAGAAACCGCCGACGCCAGTGGCGACCTGTCCAATGGTGTGATTCGCGCCCCCGAAGCCAACCAGCAGGCTGAACAAAAGCAGACAACCGAAGCACTGCCTGCGGACAGCAAAAAAAAGGAAACAGCAAGCGCAAAAATTCCTCTACCCAAAGAAGCCATAAAAACCGTCACCCGCCAGCAGGCCGAAAAAGGTACCTTCCTCTGGCCGCTGCAACAAACGGCCGATGGTCGCTTTATGGCGGTAGTGCGTGCCGGAGTACAACCAACGTTGTATATCAACGGTGCAGCCGTAGCGAATGACCAACTGGGTGAGCAGCTGCTCAATAACCGTGAGCAGGCCCAGCTGCTGGCCTGGTACGGTGTCTCCCTGCAAGAAGGTGAGAACCGGGTGGAGATAAAAGCCACCGATATGTTCGGCAATGAACGACTGTTGGCGGGTAACACCTTTAGCTACGCCGGTTCGGCTGATTCTATACAACTGGTGCCTTCTGCCAATGTATTGCCAGCGGACGATGGTCAAACCCTGCTGCCAGTAACGGTCAAATTGCTGGATAACCACAGCCTGCCTGCCCGGGGTATCTACTTTATCACTCTGGAAAGCACCGCTGGTCGCTGGCATGAAACCGATATTCAGGATCAGGAACCCGGGCATCAGATTCGTATTGATCACGGTGCAGCCACGGTAAACCTGCGCTCCGGAAACGAGACTGGCCCGGTTACCCTCAGGGCAACCACAGGGCAGCTGTCCGGTGAGGCGACCATCACCCAGGTAGCCCCTTCCCGGCCGTTAATGGCGGTGGGCCTGGTAGATATCAACAGCGGCACCATGCCTGACCTGCTCTCGGCCACGGAAGATGAAAAGGTGACCCGCACCCGTGCAGCGATGTTTGTCAAAGGGGATATCGTCAAAGACACCCAACTGACCCTCTCCTACGACAGTGATAAAAACGACGATGCCGAACTGTTCCGTGATGTGGATCCGGATGATTACTACCCCATCACCGGCGATGCCAGCGAGAAAGGATACGAAGCCCAGAGCCGCAGCAAGCTCTATGCAAAAATTGAGCGCGGCCTGAATAGCATTATGTGGGGGGATTACCAGACCAACAGCCAAAGTGCGGAATACGATCTGGCCAAAACCCAGCGCAATCTCACTGGCATCAACGCCATCTATGACAATGGCAGCACCCGTATTCAGACCTTTGCCGCCCGGCCGGAAAACAGCTTGCGCAGCGAGATCATCGAACCCAACGGTACGGCGATGAACTACCGGCTGGCAGGTGCACCCATTGTCCGCCACAGCGAAACCATCACTCTGGAAGTGTGGAGCAGGGATAATCCGGGCCTGATGCTCAGCTCCACCACCCTGGGCAGGGGCAGCGACTACACCCTGGACGAATTCAGTGGCTATCTGAAATTCACTGCTCCGGTCAACCGTCGGGATGACGAGGGCAACCCACAGAAAATCCGGGTGAGCTACGAGGTGGAGGACGATGGCGAAGCCTATACCGTGGCCGGTGGTCGTGTGCAGCAGAAACTGGGGGATCAGGTCACCGCAGGCATCAGTTACACCCTGGATCAGCACAGTACCGAAGGCAGTGAGATTGCCGGTGTCTGGGTTGAATACCAGCCAACGGAGAAAACCACAGTCGCCATTTCCAGTGCCAGGATGACCGGTAAAACGGTGGACGATAACAACCCCTCGCTGATTAATGAGCAGACCGGCAACGCCACCCGTATCAAGATTAAACTACAATGGTCAGGTAAAGGAGAAACCGAGATCACCTGGGCGAAAGCGGATCAACACTTTACCAACAGCAGCGGCGGAGTATCTGTCGGCCGGGAAGAGAGCAGTGTTAAGCACAAACAGTCACTGACTGACAGCCTCGACCTGAGAGCCGAAGCGGAAGTCAGCCGCTCGGAAGACAATAGCAACGGTTCCGGCGACAACGCCGGTGTTTATCTGGATAAACGAGTAGGCAACGGCTGGCAGTTAACCGCCGGTAGCCGGTACATTCGTCAGCGCAGTGATGAGGACCATAATGAATACCTGACCGTTCAGGCGGGTGTTGAAAAACGTTTCACCCTGCTGGATAAGGACGCCTCCCTCTCTGCAGAATATGAACAGGCATTTACCGACAGTCGTTGGCGGGCTGCGGTGGAAAGTGACTGGCAGGTTGCTGAAAAAGTCTCCGTGTATGGTCGGTTTGAACGGGATCACCACCTGGGTCCGGTGTCTGGTGACAGCGATCGCAATGAGTTCTCCTTCGGGGTCAAAAGTGACTGGTTGCCCAATACCGACACCTATTCCGAATACCGTATGCAGGGGGCTACCGATGGTAACCAGCTGGAGTGGGTCAACGGTGCGGATACCCGGTTGGAAGTGACCGAAGGCTTGTCACTCTCCCCCAGTGTCGAGTGGATTAACACCCTCAGTGGCGACAGCAGCAATGACGGCCTGGCCATCTCTGTGGGTATTGACGACAAGCGCCATGGTAATCAGCGGGCTACGGGGCGAATAGAGTATCGCTACGGACAGCTGCAGGATTATTACGGACTGGATGGTGCCATTGCGCGACGGTTAAATCGTGACTGGGCTGGCCTGATCCGTGAACAGTTCCGGCTGGAAAACCCGAAAGATGGCGAGGGTGATCAGCGACTGGAACATGCTTTTACGCTAGGACTTGCCCGTCGGCCAAAACTGAACAATGTCCAGCACGGTCTCTATCTGTATCAATGGAAAGAAGAACGGGATGAAAATGATGACCGGGAGGAAGATCGCCGGGTGCATCTGCTCTCTACCCATCAGAACCGTAAAATCCGCCCGGGCCTGACCCTCTCCGGCCGCCTGGGTAGCAAATGGGTCACCGATGAATTTGACGGAGACCCCTTTGACAGTCAGACGACGGTGTTCGACGGTCGCCTCACCTGGGATTTGAACCGGCGCTGGGATATGGACCTGCGCAGCGGCCTGCTCAGTGTGAATGGTGACGACAGTGTACGCTGGTCAGCTGGTGTCGGCCTGAATTATCTGGTCGCCAGTAACCTGCGGGTGGGCGTTCATTACAATATCGAAGGTTTCCGGGACGACGATCTGGACAGCGAAAAATACAATGCTGAGGGAGTGCATCTCAGCCTGCAGTTCAAGTTCGATGAATCGCTTTTTGACTGGTTTAGATCATGAGCCGTTTAGTAACCCCTTGTTTCTACGCCCGGCTCTGCTGGCAGAGTATTGCCCTGTGTCTGCTCAGTCTGCTGATCGCTGGCCCTGTTCTGGCTGCCACCCCACCGGGAACCCTGATCCGCAGCCAGGCACAGGCGTATTTTCTTGATGAGTATCAGCAAAGTTATATGGTCAACTCCAATGAGGTGACCACCCTGATTCGGGAAGTCACTGGCGTCCGTTTGGAAAATAGCCAGCGTCTTTTGGGAAAACCGGGTGATGAGCTGGTGTTTCCCCATCGGCTAATCAATAGTGGCAATATAACCGCCAGCTACCAGCTGACGGTTACCCACAATGCACTGCTTTATTTTGATAAAAACAACGACGGTCAGACGACAGAGGAAGACAGGGTAACAGGCCCGGTCCTGCTGCCCCCCGGTGACAGCAAAGGCCTGTTGGTCAAGGCCTGGGTGCCGGATAGTGCTGAAACAACGATTACTCTTTCTGCCCGGGTTATTAAGCCCGAGTGCAGTGGGGTCAATGAGCATGAGAGCCAGGGTCGTTTTCAGGCCGTAAATTATGACACCATGTCTCACAGTCTCGGGGTTGTTTATGAGGTGACTCAGAGGGCAGACAAAGCGGAAGCCACCATTAATGACACGGTGACCACTACGTTGTCATTTGCCCGTCGGGATAGTCATAGCGATAACAGCGTTGTGGAAATGCTGTATCGCCTGCCAGCTGAACTGGACTACGTAGGCGGTTCCACATGGCTGTATAGCGATGACGGGACTGAAAAGGTACACATTTCCGATGAGGGTATTCGCACTCCGGAAGGTCTACGTTTTCGCCTTGAGCAGTCTGTTAATCAGGCTGGTGTTCCGGTGAATCGCCATGACGGGAAGCTGGTATTTGAAACCCGGGTGAAAAGCGGCACCAATCAAACGCTTTACAATGTGGCTGAATATACCTTCTGTGAGAAGGGTGGAGATAAGCCCTGCCCGGATAATGTCAAACAGAATACCAACTCTGTCCCTCTGACCATCAAGGGGTTTGGTGTTGCCCTGAATGGCAGCCCCTACAGTTCTGAACCATACATCGGAGAACCGCAAATAGTGGTATCCGCTACTGCAGGAGGCATCGCGGAATTTACCAACTACCTGTGGAACCGTGGAACAACAAATAGTCAGTACAAAGTTACCCTGGAAAGCAGTAACTTTCCTGAAGGTGCTCAATATTGTTTAACGACAGCGGATAGCGGATGCTCTCCTTTTATTGATCAGCCGGAGCTGCTGGTAAACGACATTGAGTCAGGCAGTTACCGTGAGATCAGGTTGCTGGTGAAATTACCAGAGAACAGCCCTGGTCAGCAGGCTGATTTCTCTCTGCAATTAAAAGCCACTGATATCCTTGCCAGCTATAAGGTGGAGGATACCACTGAGAATATATTGCAACAGATTGAAGGCTCCGCTGACTATTCGGTGGACCTGACCTGTGAAAATTGCCAGAACGGTAATGGCGCTGGTCAGGGGCCGGAAGACAGTGCGGTGGTTACGCTGACCGGCAATGCGGGTGAGACTCTGCGGTTTGAACATATTGTCGTCAACAATACAGGCAACCGGGCCGACAGTTATTTGCTGGATCTGCTGCCCAAAGAAGGGGTTACTTTGCCGAATGGTATTCGCTGGTCCTTCGTTAATGAGTTTAATCAGACGGTCACTGGTACCGGCGTATTGGTTGCCGGTCAGCAGCAAAAGCTGAGCCTGTTGGTGGAACTCCCCGATAATCTGCTACCGGGCACCTGGTCCTTTTATGTAAAGGCCGCTTCACCGGTTAACCGGGGTGTTGCTGATCAGCTGCACCTGGCCATGATCGTTGAGGAGCAACAGCAAATCACCCTGACACATAACGGCAGAAGTCAGGTATCCCCTGGCAGCTTTGTCACGTTTATTCATCAGTTAAGTAACCCCGGCAACCAGACGGTCTCCGGGATTACCCTGCATCTGGAAGATTCCCGGGGTGGAGAGGGTTGGCAGTCACTGGTTTACCACGATACAAACAGCGATGGCCGGATAGATGGGGATGATCCGTTGATTCAGGGTGAATTCTCACTGCCCGCCAAAGAAACACGCCAGCTGATCGTCAAGGTATTTGCCCCGGCCAGTGCCAGTCCGGGTAGTGAAAATATCACCACGTTAACCGCACGGTTTGGCGGGCAACAGTCTATGGCGGTCACGAACTCATCAATGGCCAACAATGCGATTGTGGTAATCACCAAAATACAGGCGGAATGGGACTGTAGCAGCTCGCTGCCAACGCATTTTTCCAACGAGACTTTCCCGGTCAAACCGGGTGAGTGTGTCGTTTATAAGCTGACCGCTACCAACCAGGGCAGTGAGCCGGTTCATAATGTGGTGATTTATGACAAGGCAACGGATTTTACCCGGCTGCATAATCTGCATGGTCTTCCTGAAATGAGTGACGGAGGAGAGCATGGCGTGTCCGGTCAAACGATCAACGCTACCTGGAGCCAGGGGCTAATGCCAGGGCAGTCGGTATGCCTGAAGTTTGGGATTCAGATTCAATGAGTGGTTTTTCATGCTGCTATTTAAAAGTTAATAGCCGTTTATTTAAGACGTTGGCCTGGTGTTTTTTTGTTGTTTTGATGTGTTTTTTTTCCTGTAGCCTTCAAGCCAGGATCCAGATAGAAAGCCATAATAGCTGGTTGGCAATTATAAATGCTGTTAAAGCTAACCTGCAGGGTCCCGGTGTTGAGATCAGTAACATCAAAATTGTTAAGGCTGCTTATGACGATGATGACAGCTATTCCCAGGTTGGTACTTTCAGCAATGGCACTGAAAATTACACCCCCAATATTGGTATTTCTAAAGGACTGGTAATTTCCACAGGAAAGGCGGGTACACTTGGCTATTATAATAAGGATAAGCTTGGTACAGCATTCATAAAATTTGGTCGCGATCCAGACTTGGCCAAGCTCTTCGATGGAGAAGTTTGGCAGCACGATCCTGTCATCATCACATTTGAAATCAAGCCAAAGTCAAACAATATTTCAATCGATTTTGTTTTCGGCTCTGATGAATATGGGGGCTGGCTCGAAAACTTGGGAAATATTGATGCTTACGGTTTTTTTATCAGTGGGCCGGATATTCAGGGTGGCTTTGCAAACCGGGCAGTGAATTTAGCTACTCTGGATAATGGTGACCCCGTCTCCACAAAATACGTGAATCAAGACAAAAACTCCGAATACTACATCGATAACGGGGATCATCGAGGTAAGCACGTTGCTATGAGGGGGGTTACCAAAGTAATTAACCGTTCAATTCCGGTAATACCAGGTGAGTGGTACCAGGTTAAAATAGCCCTCGGTGAGAGGGGGATCGGGGTATATGACTCCAGCGTTTTTATCGGCCAATTTAAAAGCGAGCGGTTGTTTAGTGGTCGTCTATTCCACCACCGGCTTGGCAGTGTTAATGAAGACCGTTTGGCCGAAGGTGATGAAAAGGCGTTTGACTATTTTAGCAATGCCCGCGTGGTTTTGTTTGATGCCCATAAGAATAAGATGGAAACAAAAACCGGGCCGAGGGGAGAGTACCGGTTTATCGTTAAAGACCAGGGCCGTTACCAGATAGCCGTTGATGCTGCCACCCTGAAAGCTGCTAACGATGTTAATGTTTATTATCCTGAACAAACCTGGAGCAGTCGTGGTGGCCGGTGTATCGGCAAAGACTACAGCGATGTGACGTTAACAACTGCCGGTTATTGCTATGGTGGGAAAACCGGTGGTCTTAGCGACGAACTCAAGAATCAGAATACACCTGAAAGTGCAGAACACTTGATTGAAGTACCCGATGGATTACACGACTCTACCCGTCTGAATTTTGGTTTCAGCTTTGATGTTGTTACGCAGCCAGGGGATACCGGGCAGGGCAGTTTACGTCAATTTATTGCCAACGCCAATGCCGGAGCCGGTACGGGAGAGATGCTATTTGTGCCGACAGTACATTCGAACAATGGTACAACCTGGAAAACTGATCTTCAGACGTCATTGCCTGCGATTAAGCGAAGCCAACTTATTATTAATGGTAGAGCGTTCAGCCTGACAAACCCGGAAGAGCGAGTTAATCCCGATCCTCAGAAAATCAAGGATGGGCTTAAAGCAGGAGCCGAACAGAAGCCATTACCATTTTGGCAGGCACCGGATTTACACCTGGAAACCAAAGTATCGCAGGAAGCCATCTTGCAATTGCAGGGAAGTGGTCAGAAGATTCAGCACATCGCCTTGACCAATGGTTCCGGCAGCACCGGCAATATGAACGGCATTATCGCATCCAGTGCCTGTAATAAAGGGTGCAGTGTGGTTGATACCGTGATTGGCAAAAACCCGGTTGGAGCCCCTTCACCCAAAGCTTTTTATCGTGGCATTACGGCCCGGGAAGGTAGCGATTTAACTGCCACTCACAACTGGATTAGCGGTACCCTTGATTCGGGAATACACACAGCAGGCTCAGGCACCTTTTTCAGTGGCAACCGGATTGAATCCGATCGGGGCCCCGGAGTTGTTGTAAGCAATGGAAGCAATCGGGCGAGGGGAAACCGTATATCCCGGAATCAGTTTGTGACAAACCAGTCGATCCCTATCTGGTGACTCATGGTCATGGCCTACCTGATGGTCCTAACCATGCCACCGGTAATTATGATAATCACAAACCCAATCGAGGCATTGATGCTCCCTATATCAACCATGTACGACAGGAAAACGGTGTTTTGATTGTGGAGGGGTTTGCCATGCCGAAGGTCAAACTCGAGTTTTACAGCGTCATAAACGGCGAGTATCGCTATTTGTTTGAGAGGATCGAAGGTAGCAACGACGATAAGGATAACGGCAGAGCCACTTATATAGACCCGGTTCAGGGCAGCAAGCTGATCACCCAGGAGCAGTTCCGATTCACAATTCCCAATATGCCACTCACCGGAGCATTAGCGGCTATTGCTATTGATGATCATGGCAATACCTCGGAGTTCAGTGTGGGTACTACAGGCTCTGTTCCGGGCTCTATCAAAACCAATATCTGGCAAGACCAGAGCCGCGATGGCGAGAGACAGGCTAATGAAACCGGCTTTCAAGGTATTCATGTCAAGTTAACTAAATTGGATAAAGTGTCTGGCATGCCTGTGTTGCAACGAGAGGATAAAACAGACGCAAATGGACTGTTAACCTTTGCTGATGTTCTTCCGGGAAATTACCAGGTTGAAGTTTTACCAGACCAGCCCGGGCTGAAAGACTGGCAACCCGGAGCGAAGGGCAACCCGGTTGAACTGACCGTTGCAGCCGGTCAGGAATCACCAGCGATGTTTGGTTATGTACCGGGCACTCCGGAGTTGACGCTGACGCCGGATTATCAACGGGCGGTGGCACCTGGTCTGGCGACCCGGTTCACCCATACATTACTCAGCTCTATGGTGGGTAATGCCAGGCTCAGTTATCAGTGGCTCGATAGCAGTGGTCGGCCGCTGGCATTGAACTGGTCAATACAGCTGTTTGAAGCCGACTGTGATCAGGCAGTAAAAGACAATATCCAACTATCTCAGCCCATTAGACTGGAGGCCGGTCAGAATACCTGTTTTGATGCTACGGTTTTTGTTCCTGCAGAAATGCCGCCCGGTTTCAGGGCAACGCTGGAGATCACGGCACAGTCCACCAAAGCGCCTGCCGGGATAATGGCAGAGCATGGCCAGGAAGAGAAAATTACCCGAAGGATACGCGACACCATTACCGTCACCACTGGCAGCAGTGGACGACTGGTACTGAATAAACAAGTGCAAAATATGAGCGAAAGCACAGGCTCATCCACTGCCAATCAAGCCAGCCCCGGTGACATGCTGAGATACACCCTGTTTTTCAGTAATCCGGTGGCTGGGCCCATTCAATCGTTGACACTGCGGGACAGCACGCCGCCCTTCACATCGCTGGCCAGTGAAGTTCAGTGCCCTGAAGCGTTACGCGAAATATGTAAAGTCAGAACCATCGATGGTAAGGAAACTTATCAAGGATATCGTGGCGATATTATCTGGTCATTCAGCGAGAGGTTAGCACCTGGTGCCAGTGGCAGTGTCAGCTATGACGTGATAATTGAATGACCGCTGAGAGTTTCTGTTCCGGGAAGTGGTTAGGAGGAGGAATTTACATCAAAGGCTTTATTGCTATGCAGGGACAATACCATGGCAACATTTTTCATCCCGGGTTATTCCGATATGGACATCACTCAGCTATATTCCGTGCCAAGTATGATGTGCCAGGACGACATAACAGCCTGCCAAACTGAAATCCAATGCTGGGTAAATGGTAATACCGCTGGCTTTTTCAGTAGCCTCCGTCAGGCAATTAATCCACTTTAATATCCTTTCGCTACAATGCAAAAACCCCGACAGATTGCTCTATCGGGGTTTACAACCTTGAGCGTACTCAAGGTAAATAATGGTGCCTGGCGATGACCTACTCTCACATGGGGAGACCCCACACTACCATCGGCGATCGGTCATTTCACTGCTGAGTTCGGGATGGGATCAG
>NZ_JBLYNV010000042.1:0-52467 GCF_049310165.1 Endozoicomonas sp. ALE010
CTGCATGGATATAATTATTTTGCAGCACCCCCGGGAGTCCAGGCACCCATTGAATACGGCTCGCATTCTGGAGCTGGGCATCGGTAATTGCCAGGTATGGGTGGGGGAAGATTTTTCCGATCATACACACCTCCAAAATACGCTGGCAGAAAAGGACTGTTATCTGCTATTTCCCGGGGCTAATGCCCACGCCAGCCAGGATATCCTGCGAACAGCGATGCCGGAAGCACTGATCATCCTGGATGGAACCTGGCGCAAGGCCAAAAAGATCTATTACCGCAACCCACAACTGCAACAACTCCCCAGTATTGAGCTCACCGAGCTTGCCATATCCGACTATCGCATTCGCAAAGCACCGGGAGAAGGTGCCTTATCAACGGTAGAAGCAGCGGTTACCCTGCTGCGTCAGGCCAGCCGGGATAGCCAGGCACATCAGCAGCTTCTGGACACATTCAGCCTGATGATTGACCAGCAAATCAACGCCATGGGGCAGGAGATTTTCAAGAAAAATTATCCGCAGAGAAATGGTTGAGTAACTATTTACGCCACTTGATGTTGCAACCGACACTGGGCTTTTGATCTTCACTGACTGGCAAGCCCTTTAGCAAAGCGGTCATGGCACTGCGAAGATCATCTCCTGTCACCGGTTTACCATTCCCCGGCCTTGAGCCATCAAACTGTCCGCGATAAACGCACTTCAAATCTCCATCAAAAAGAAAAAAGTCTGGCGTACATTCCGCTTGATAGGCTTTAGCCACCTGTTGAGTTTCATCATAAAGATACGGAAAGCCATAGGGCTTTTGGGCCATCAACTCAGGGCGATCCTGGGGGTAATCGGTCACGTCATTGGCGCTGATCGCGACAATGCCCAGATCCGTGCCGTGAAACTCTTTGCCCAATGCCACCAGCCCCTCGTCAATATGCACAACATAAGGGCAATGGTTACAGATAAACATCACCAGAAGCCCTTTACTTCGGGCCACCTCAGCCACAGTTTTTTCGGTCCCGGAAAAAACATCCGGCAAACTGAAATCCGGAGCCTGAAAACCAAGTTCAACCATAGAAGAGGGTGTGAGCGCCATGATGTATCACCTTTGTTATTTAACCTGTTTAACCATAGTGGATATGGTGGTCCGCGACGTTTCTGCAATTCAACGGAATCATGGCATAAGCCATGCCCTGGCACCACAAGGCTGTTTACAGAGGTCAAAACTCTGCTAACTTAGGGTGACAATAATCAATAGTAAGCCTATGGGAAGATCATCCTCGTTCAATCGACAACAGGTGTTAAGCGATGCCCTTGAGCTTTTCTGGTCCAGGGGGTTTTATGCCTGCTCATTGAAGCAACTGGAAGAGGTTACCGACATGCATCCGGGTAGCCTTTATTATCATTTCCAGAATAAAGAGCAATTATTTCTCTGTGCTCTTGATCACTACCTTGAATGGCAGCTGCAACCAAGAATCGATAAGTACCTAGCTTACAGTCCCACGCTATTGGATCTCCGACGCTTTTTTACCTCCGGTTATCGTCATGGTCAGGAGGCCAGCTACCGCAACTGTTGTTTCCTGGTGACCACCAGCAATGAACTCCATCTACTGCCGTCCGATGCATCAGAACGGGTGCAGAAAGGCATCCAGATGCTGCGAACAGGCTTTATTGATTTTATTGAGAAATATACAGAACCGAAAAAAAACAGCAGCGCTACTATTAATCATGAAGTTATTGCCAGCGAGCTGCTGAACCTTTATCTGAGCATCCAGCTGATGGCCAAAGTGAACCCGAATCAGCATGCCCTGGACAAACAGGTCAGGCAGAGCCTGAATAACCTCTTTACTTCCATCCCGCACCAGTAAGTAGCTGGCCATATGGAATCGAATATTTCTGGCTACTTGGGCTGGTACTATGCGAGGCACAACGGAGGGAGCATAGCCGTAGCTATGTGACCGGAGTTGTAACGAAGCACGACTGCATGGATGCAGGAGCTAGAGCAACGCAGGAGCAGTTGCCGGGAGTGCCAGCACAAGGAGTCAGAAATATATGATTTCATATGGTTAGCTACTTAACGCCTGCCATAATGAATTCAATCCATTCCCCATCTTCAGGCCGTGCCGGGAGTCTGTCGAGCAAAACACGCAGAATCCCTGTACCATATCGAGCTATCAATTCGGACTTTCCAGCATCAAGTCATGACCATCAAACAGATTATTGTGCACAAACTGGACCTTGCCCATGGTTCAGAGCAGTTACAGCCCACTCCAGCTTCCCAGAGCCTGGTCTCCTCCCCCTCTCTGGAGCTGGTACTGGATGACTTGCTGCAAACCTATAATAAAAAACCCGATAAGTGCTATGGACAGTTCTCCGATCTGGCAGAGGACAGTTTTCCCGAACGCCTGAAGCAATATATGGATCAAAGCTCCGATGAACAGGCCGCCGGTTTTACCCAATTCACCACAGAAACACTGACCAGCCTTGGGCAAAACCTCAGTGAGGCCGGAGCCATCAATGGTGGCTATGTGATGTTCGCAGACTATCAGCAGGGCCTGACCCGTTATCTGCTGCTTTGCATGCTCAGCAGCCAGAACAGTGTCACCATTACTGATGAGCTGACCATTCAGGACACGTCCTACCTGGACACCGCTCGTATGTCCCTGGCCTGTCGCATCAACATTACCGACTGGCAGAAAAACCCGGAAGCGGGGCGCTATCTATCATTTCTCCGGCCAAAAGGGGGCAAGCGTCTCAGCACCGTATTCCAGGAGGTGATTGGCTGCAGTGAAACCAGTAG
This sequence comes from Endozoicomonas sp. ALE010, assembly GCF_049310165.1. Classification (NCBI taxonomy): domain Bacteria; kingdom Pseudomonadati; phylum Pseudomonadota; class Gammaproteobacteria; order Oceanospirillales; family Endozoicomonadaceae; genus Endozoicomonas; species Endozoicomonas sp. ALE010. The sequence goes on from NZ_JBLYNV010000042.1 coordinate 2,787, forward strand.
CAGCAAAGACGAAGCGGACACCCTTCTCAAGGCAGTGGAGGCGTATTGCCAGGAAGAACCGGTAGAAGAAAACCGCACGATTGTGAAACGGCAGGTTTATGATTACTGCCAGAACAAACTGGATGAAGGGGAAAGTCTGTCAATGCAGGAGCTGACAGGCCACCTCAGCGAAGCTGGCCCGGATGACTTTGCCCGCTTCGTCAACACCCGGGATTATGACATGAGCACCCCCATGTCCCCTGAACGCCGCAAGTTGACCCAGCTGGTACGCTATACCGGGCGAAGCAAGGGACTCAGCCTCTCTTTTGATGCCGAGCTACTGGGCGGGCAGATTCGCTATGATGAAACCAACGACCAGCTGATCATCACCGGGGTTCCTGACAAACTGAAAGCACAGCTGAAGCAGAATTAAGCAGTATCCATACCAGAACAAATTTGCTACAAATAAACACAAGGGATTGATCTGACGCCCAGGGATGGGTGCCTGCATCACACTGCACACGCTTTTAAGCGCAGAGGGTCTTCAGGTCTGCTTCCTACAGCGAGCATCCCGCTTGCCGATAAACACCTGATGAAAAACAACCCGGAAGCCACTATGATTTTTCGTGCAGTTTTTCGTGCAACAACGGTCATCACCTTGTCCACAATCCTGCTGGCATTCGGTGTAAAAGCGAGCGAAAAAGAATCCCCTGCCCTATCTCCTGCCACCATTATCCAGCAGCAAATAATGCTCAACGACATACTGATCAGCATTCACCGCCTGCAGCTGGATTTTCTCGATCAGGATGCCAGAAACGCGCTGCAGCTGGCACAGCAATCAGTCAACATCACCATCAATACGCTGCCAGAAAGCCTTGATGATCCTGAAGCCAATAAACTGCTGGTCACCGTCGTATCCCTTTGGCCGGTGGTCAACAAACACATTACCTGGCTGAGCACCATTCCAGCCAGTTCTGCCCCCCCCTCTGGAACCTCATTACTGCGGGTACTGGCGAAAATGGATCGCCAGCTGTTGCTGTTGAGGCAAAAAGTCACCGACGTCCTGGCTGGAGACAAGGCCAATCTGCGCTTTCTGGAGCAAGCGCTATTGATGCAATACATGACCAGAGACTACCTGAACCTGCTGGTTTCAGAACAAAATACCGAGATCACCAATACCAACCAAATGCAACTGAAAGCACAGGCCAACCGGTTCCACCAGCGAATGACTGCTTTTAATGATGAGTTAGGTGATCATCCCCACGCCATGGTACCCGTCAAACAGGCAAACGCCGCCTGGTCGTTTATTCACAGCAGTTTTGAGCGGTTTCCGGAACGGAAGATACCTGATCTGATTGTGCGCTATGGCAAACGGATTGTTCGCAGGCTTTCTTCCGTCCAACGTATGCTGTAAATAAGCGCTTTTCAGCCACGGCTATCACGTACAAAAGCATCACTCTTCATTCTCTACCATCCCGCTCTCCGGAACGATACAAGAATAGCTGTCTGACTCATGACTCCCTGGTGCCATAATCGTCAGCACTTCAGTTGCCGACATCCTTTCCTGCAGAAACACCTCCGCTTCACCCCACTCAAAAGGCACCGTAAACTGATCAGTCACCTTAAACGCCTGCTGATGCAGAAATGGTTGCAGCGCATAGCTGACGGTAATAATCCTGATGCCAGCGGGCAGTTCAGCCAGGCGCTCTGCCAGCCCGGTAATGACATGATCATCAAGATTTGAGCCATACAGATAGATAATTGATGCGCTTTCCAGTGGCGACGTCAGATAGTCTTCACAGCGAACATCAATGCCATGCAACCGCATACGCTGGCTGGTGCGCTGCAAGCGCCAGCAAAACAGTGGAATCTGCTCAATAGCGGTAACCTGGCACCCCTTAACCCCCTGCAACCAGATACTGGTAAAACCACTCCCGGCACCCAGTTCAAACACATGATCGTCCGAGCTCACGCCTGATCTTTCCGCAATTAACTCCAGGCTGGTCAAGGGAGTTTCACCGTAGACATAAATGTTCTCCGCCTTGATACGACGCTGATAACGACGACTGACCGCGTACGGACTATCCAGCAGATAACTGAGCTTCAACCATAACCATGGAAAAACAAACCTTGGGTTTCTGCCATAGCGCTTCAGCTCCCTGAAACTCTGTCGCCACTGATAACGCCATTGCCGAAAAGCCAGTATTAACAATTCCCTGTTAAATGCCATGCCTTTGCCCCTGAACGAAAGTGATTTCGAAAGTGTGCCCTTATATTAATACCAGCCATTGCCCGGAACGCAAAATACCCGATGCCGCCGGGCAAATTGATAAATCGGTCAAAAACCATCCCATCACCTTTCCGCCGATCTCAGAATGTACTATGTTTGGGCTGAAGAAAGGGAGTTATGACCATGAGCCAAGATACTTCAGCGCCTGTTGCCGATAAAAAGCCCATTGCCAGTTCCGCCCAACAATCCAAACGGCTGTATCCTGAAGACCAGCAGCGGGTTGATCAGTATTTAAAAGAAGGGGTTAATGAGGTCGAGCGTTCGCCATTCAAGCCTCTGCGCCTGATGGCCTGGCTAACCGTTGTTATTGTTGTGCTTGGTGTTTTAAGCCGGATTATCGGCTATCTGGTTTTACCTGACTGAGAGGATGACCTGCAACCAGAACGCAGGCAAAAAAATAGCCATGAACAGTAAATTCGGCTCTCCGGTGAAACAATAACAGCCCCCATAACAGCCATACATAATTAATAGAAAAAACTGGAATCAATGTGAAGAACAAACTCCATAGAATCGTGATCGTTGGTGGTGGAGCCGGAGGACTTGAACTGGCCACCGGCCTGGGCAGGAAACTCGGCAAAAAAAAGCGCGCTGAAATCATCCTGATTGATGCCAATAATACCCATTTCTGGAAACCGCTCCTGCACGAAGTGGCCGCTGGCTCCCTTAATGCCTTTGAGGATGAATTAAGCTATCTGGCACAGGCCAAATGGAACCACTTCAAATTTATCCCGGGCAAGATGGCCAGCCTGAATCGCGTAGAAAAGTCCATCGGACTCAGCCCTGTTAAGGATGCCAGCGGTCACGAGGTAGTGCCTGCCCGCACTCTGGCCTACGATCAGCTGGTTATTGCCGTAGGCAGCACCGCCAACGACTTCAATACACCCGGTGCCAGAGAGCACTGCCTGTTCCTGGATAACCGTCAACAGGCAGAGAAAATCCACACCACCCTGATAAACCACTACCTTCACGCCCAGGCAAGCAATAACGAAAGCACCAGGCTTCGCATTGCCATTATTGGTGCCGGTGCCACTGGCGTGGAGCTGGCCGCAGAACTCCATTTTGCCGCCATTGAACTGGCCCACTATGGACTGGATGCCATCAAGCCGGAGGATCTGGAAGTAACCATCATCGAGGGAGGCGAAAGAATACTGCCTGCACTGCCGGTTCGAATCAGCAACAGTGTTCAAAAGCAGTTAAGCAAAATGGGGATTCGGGTAATGACCCGACAGATGGTGAGAGAAATCAAGGCTGACGGGGTAACCACCCGTGATGGTGAGTTTATTGAATCCGACCTGAGAATCTGGGCAGCGGGGATCAAAGCACCTGAGTTTCTGTCCGATATAGATGGCCTGGAAACCAACCGGATCAATCAACTGGTTGTCCGTTCCACCTTACAAACGACGCTGGACGATCAAATCTACGCCATGGGCGACTGTGCAAGTTGTACCCTGACTGATAGTAACAATGACTGTATTACCATTCCTCCCCGGGCACAGGCGGCCCATCAACAGGCATCCCTGCTGACCAAAAGCCTGATAGCCCAGGCCAATGGCTCCACAGCGCTGGAATTCAATTACCAGGATTACGGCTCGCTGATCTCCCTGAGCCGTTTCAGTGCCGTGGGCAATCTGATGGGTGCCATTACCGGCGATATGATGATTGAGGGAACACTGGCCAAATGGTTTTACATCAGCCTGTACCGGATGCACCAGATGACACTCTTTGGCAAACTGAGAACCGGAACATTGATTCTGAAGGACCTGATCAGCAGGACAACCCGACCACAGCTTAAACTTCACTAACAAAAAAGCCGTTGGCAAAAAGTTCACCAACGGCTATAAAAACTGGAAAATGGTGGGTCGTGTAGGATTCGAACCTACGACCAATTGGTTAAAAGCCAACTGCTCTACCGACTGAGCTAACGACCCATTTCTGCACCAGCCACAGGCTGATAGACAGAACGCTCCTTGTTCACAACCGACTGCGAACCAGAGAGGCGACGATATTACCCATCCCCATAGAGCTTGTAAAGCCCGAGGACGAAAGTATCACTCAGTAATTCCCGCAACCCGTCCCATAATAAAGTGATCTGCCATAATTGTGGAGCAGTCCACTGCACGGTAGAAATCCTGAAATCATCCAGCGTTCTTTAACTCGCCATCAACCAGCGTCACCACATCATCAGCCTTTAAACCAACGGCACCTCGTACGACCACCCGATCACCGGGATACACATCCCCCCGTATCGTTACATACAGCTCACTGCCAGACAGCACTTCAATAGCTACAGGCTGCGCTTGATAAACCTCGCTTTCCCGGATGATCTTAACAACCTTATGCCCATCACCGTCCATGACCACGGCATCCCTGGGAACCCTCAATGCTTTCAGCGGTTTTTTCAGTGGTATGGCAACCTTCACCGGAACGCCGGGAGCCCAGTTAACGTCAATCGGGCTCAACCGCACCTCCATTAACCTGGACTTTGAATCTGCCGCCCCCGCCCGGTTAATCAACTGTGACTGGTAAGTTTTTTCACCGTCGCGGATATCCAGCAAGTTTTGCTCATCCAGATAGCCTGACAACTCAATGGGCACCTGAACCTTCACCTCAATCTGTCCGGTATTAATCAGTTGAACAAGGGGGTCACCAATAGAGACAAATTCACCAGCAGCCGACATTCGATCATTAATCACTCCGGCGAACGGCGCTCGTATCTTTGTTCTTTGCAACTGATCAAGCGCCTTCTTATGATTCACAGTAGCCAGCTGCCAATCCAGTTTGGCAATCCGATAGTCATGTTCCGCTGTATCCAACACACTTTTTGAAATACTTTTCTTCTTATGCAATGCCTGAAGACGCTCAAGCTCTTTATTCAAATACTCAAACTTCTCACGGGCCCTGAGCATTTTCAGCTCTTGACTGTCCACTTCCAGTGTTAGCGCTGCATCATCCACTCTGGCCAGCAAATCACCTGCTTGCAGTGGTTGTCCAAAATCCGCCAGCCAGACAATACGACCACTCACTTCTGCACTGATCCTGGCACTCTCCCGGCTGATCACAGAGCCGTTCAACCAATGAACAGGAGCTGAATAATGAGTTTCCACCACAGCCGTGGTTACGGCGGTAGAACTGAAGCTAACGGGAGCAACCAGCATCAGCAGGATCAACATACCGTTGAGACGTAATAGTTTCATGCGCTTGACTCCATTTCGGTATCAGCCACCTCTTTTTCCCCGACCCGTAACAGACTCGGAAGCAGCACTAATGTAAAGACCGTACTGATGGTCATGCCGCCAATAATCACGGCTGCCAACCCACGATATATTTCACTGCCCGTTGCAGGACTTAATAACAGCGGCAACATGCCAAAGATACTGGTCAATGTGGTCATAAATATCGGGCGCATCCGGGTAACCAGTGCCTGCCGGACCGCCTGTTTTCTGTTCATTCCTGAACGCTCACCACTTCGAGCCTGATGAACCAGTAGAATGGCATTATTCACCACCAGCCCCAGGAGAATAATAAAGCCGACCATGGTCAAAAGATCCATGGGCTGAGCGGTAATACCATTCAATAAAACCATCGCCAGCAAACCACCCACCGTGGCCAGTGGCAGCGTCAGGATGACCAGCAGCGTGTCTCTGAAGGACCTGAATAACCCCCAAAGCAGGATCATTAAAATCAACAATGCAAAGATAAAAATATTCAGTAAGTTGTTAATCGCTTGCTTGAGGCTATCAGCATTACCGGAAATTTTTATCTGGCCACCGTCTTTAATCCCGTCTTTAATCAATTGAGAAGCTTTCGGGACAATGGTCTGCTCGACAAAATCCAGTGTGTCTTCCAGGGTCATATCATCGGTTGGTGAAATTGACAGGGTCAGCGTCCGTCGCTGATCGACCCGGCGAATACTTTCCGGCCCCAGTCTGGACTCGACCGACAACAGCTCACCAAGAGGAACAACAAACCCGGCAGGGGTCATCAACGGCGTCATTTCCAACACCTGAGGGGAGCGGATTTCATTGCTGCGCATAATAATGTCCAGGCTCTCCTGGCCATCAAAATATTCTCCCAGATGAATGCCTTCTCCCAGACTCTGTATGATCACTGGCAGACTGCCCCGGTACCAACCCACTTCAGAAAGGCGACGATCATCCGGCAAAAGCCTTAGTTCCGGTGCAGTAAAATCCAGCCCGGGAAAAGGCCGTACATCAGCACCGGGCAACTCCTCCTGTATTAGCCCAATCACCCGCTTTGCTACGGTATAAAGCCCGGGAAGGTTATCTGACTGAAGATCAAGATTGACGCCATTACCACTGCCATAATTGCCAAACAAGTTGCCCTGGCGGGCAAAAGCCGTTGCATCGGGAATATCATTGACAATGTCCTGTCTGACCAACCTTTCCAGCACTTTCACCTGGCTCTGGTCTTTCGCTCGAATCCCCATGGTTGCGCCACCGGGCCACAGAATAAAGTAATAATTTTTCAATGCTGGCTCAGCAGTACCTTCCATATACGGTTTAAGCCGTTCAATCAGGAGTGGAACCACCTCTTCCTTAACCGATGAGACACTGGTTCCCGGAGAAAAATTAAACCAGACGTCAACAGCATCCCGTTTAACTTCCGGCAGATAATCCATTCGGGGCATAGCAACACGGGTTAATACGATTGGCAGCCCCATCAGAACAACAATAATCAGCCAGCGGCGACGGCTGGTTGAGGTCAGGCGAACAATCCAGTCACTTATTCCCTGCCAGATATGGCGGTAGTGGTCTTTAAATTCCTGTTGTGGTAACCACCGTGCGGCAGCGGTGGGCAGCACCGTCATGGCAATCAACAATGAAACAGCCACCGAAACCGCAATAGTCAGGGCAAGGTCAGCAAACAGCTGCCCCTCCACATCATTCAGAAGCATAACGGGAAGAAAGATGGCGATCGTCGTCAGCGTTGATGCCAGCAGTGCGCCCCATACCCTGGACGACGCCACTTCCACCGCTTTAACTGGTTCGATATTACTGTTCTCCCTCTGTCGTACGATGCTTTCCAGCATGACAATGGCGGCATCCAGTACCATGCCAACAGAAAATGCCAGCCCGGCCAGAGAAATAACATTTAAGGTACGGCCAGTGAAAAACAGAATACCCAACGTAATCATCAGGCACACAGGGATCGACATGGCAATAATCAACGTTGCCCGCCAGCGCCGCAAAAAACACCAGAGAACGGCGATGGCCAGCAAAATCCCAAAGAGCAGGTTGGTACTGACCATATCCAGGGCGCGCTGAATAAATACCGAAGCATCAAAGGACTGAACCATCTTCACCCCTTCAGGCTCCAACACATCGTCATTCAGTTTTTTAACTGCTGACTTGATGCCCAGTAATGCATCCAGGGCATTGGCACCAGACTCTTTGAAAATCTGCATGCCAATGGCCGGGTTGCCATTCTGAATGCGCAGCGTTCGCTCCTTACCCCGGCTTATTGAAATATCTGCCAGATCACGAAGGTACACTGGCAAACCGTCACGCCAGGACACCACCATGTCACCCAGCTGGTCAATCTCATATTTACCCGCCAGCCGCAGTTTATACTCACGGCGCCCGATATTCAGGGTACCGCCGGAGACATCAAAACCGGTGGCTACACGAGCTGCCAGTTCAGGAATAGTGACCCCAAGCTCTGCGGCACGCCATGGGTCAAAAACAATATCCAGCTGCTGTTCCCCTTCGCCACGGACAGCGACACCAGCAACACCGGGAATACTTTCCAGCACCGGTTTCACCCGGGAATCAATCAGCCCCTGATAGTTTTTAATGGAACGATCATTGCCCGGTAACTGCTGAAGAAAAAACCAGGTCAGGCTGTCATTGGAGCCATTATTATTGACAAACGGTCCACGGATATTGTCTGGCAGGCCAGAAACCCGATTCAGGCGATTGATCACCTCAAGCAAGGTTTCCTGCATGTCCGTGCCCAGGGCAAATTCCATATCAATTTCAACACGTCCACTGCCGGAATCACTTTCCATCATCTTCAACCCTGGCAGACCTTTAAGCGCCTGTTCCAGTGGATCTGTGACTTCTGATTCTATCTCCTCCGGTGCCGCTGCCCTCCAGAACACCTCTACCGATAAGTGAGGACGGTCAATATCAGGAAACAACTGAATGGGCAGCTGACTTATACTCAACAGGCCAAACAGGAAAGTGAGCGCAACCGCAATAGCAATCACGGCCGGGTTGTGGATGGAGAAGCGGGTCAGGTTCATATTACTTTAGTTCTTGTTTTCATCTCAAAAAATCTACATATAAAGGTGATAGTTTTTCTGCTGTCTCCCCACATTGAGATCAACCAGCTACACGTTCAGTTCCTTCATTCGATTAACAATTCTCTAACCAGACGAGTCTCAACTAACTGCCCCGCCTCCATCTCCACACGATATGCTGCAGCACCCGGCCTTGAAGACACTACTCGACTCAATTCCCCATTGATGTAATGAAGACCAACCCCATCATCTGCTGCAATACCCGGGGAAAGGCGACCGTGTTTAATCAATTCCTGATAGGCAGGCCTTCTGTTTTTTTCACCATCATAGTGTGGACAATGGCTTCCTGGTAAAAAGCCCAGGCATGGGTATGGCTGCAAATCACCGCCAAAGGAATCAGTAACCCCTGTTTCAAACCAGCAGATTGAACCGGCACTTAACCCACACAGCACGGTTCCACTGTTCAATGCTTTTTTCAGCGCCTGATCAACACCATGAAGCTGCCAGATAGCCAGCATATTGACCGTGTTTCCGCCGCCAACATAAATCACATCCTGTGAGCAAAGAAAAGCCTCAATATCCCGGCCATCTCTTCGGAACAGCTCAAGATGACAAGGTTGACACTCCCGTTGAGCAAAACGCTGATAAAAACGAGTAATATAACTCTCACTGTCACCGGATGCTGTGCCTAGAAAACAAATCCTCGGATTATTTCCACCTTGCCGAAGGATATAATCATCCAGTACCGGTGAAGACTCCATGGAAAATCCACCGCCACCAAGAGCGATAATCTGCTGACTACTCATAAATTCACTGTCTTTTATTAATTCTTGTATTTCAGGGTAAGCATCTGATTTTGACCAATCCCGTTGGTGGCAACTTTTTATTATAATCGGGCACTTCCAGCCTCCTCAGGCTGAAAGTGCCCGATAACGTATCTGCCACTGGTTCCCTAACCTGCTCTTTGATTTCTGGCAAAAGTCATACAAGCTCAATTACCGTTTGTTAATCCTGCCCATATGGTAAACACCAACATACTCACCGTTTCGAAAAGCATAATCCGGTGACTCGCCTTCTATCTGAAAACCAAATTTTTTATAGAGCTTAATTGCAGGTTCATTATCCACAAACACCGTCAACTCCATTCTTCGCAGGTTCAGCCAGTTATCTGCCAGATCCACCATGGCTGCCATCAAGGCACTGCCAACCCCCTGCCCCTGGCTGTCATCATGAACGGCCATTCCGAGATAACCTACGTGGCGTCGTCGCGGATTGGGTGGGTTATCCAGAAACAGATAACCAACCACTTTCGAATCTATTTCTGCCACGTATTGATGGACACTTTCCCGATTGCTCTTCTCCAGGCGGTTTTCCCAGAACTGCAGAGATGGTCGTGGGAGCTGCAGTGTACCCGAATAAGCCCGCTCTCCCTCGTAGAGTTTTCTGAGATGATCCGCATCGTTCATTTCTACGGATCTGATAATAATTTCAGCCATTGAGCAAACTCCTTTTTAAATGGCCTCCTGTACCTGACAGGAGGCGAAAGCACGACTGATATTACCAGATCTTTACCCGGTCTTCTGGTTTACGGTACATACCATCACCTTCTTCCACCTCAAAGGCTTTATAGAATTCATCAATAACGTTATCAACCAACACTGACATTCTGGCTTTTGCTTCCGGTGGAAAGTACGTTTTCACGTACTCCTTACCCAACAGTTCGCCAAGTACATCATCCGCTGAGTCAACACCCCGCTTCCAGTGTGGTGCAGGCTCCTCAATACCTCTTAACTTAACGTTCTGCCGCAAAAATCAAAACGTACCTGGGCAAAGGGTTCACTTAAAGACGACGCATAACTGTTTAATGTATGGAATGTCAGGTAGTTTTTCCATGTCGAGATATCAGTACCGCTGATAATGGACGACAGTTTTTCAAAGTAGCCCGGCTGACGTACAATCACCTGGTCAATATCAACACCGGCCTGCCGGAGATACCGGGAAAAATCAAAATCCCCCATTAATTGATTGACATCAGCTACTGTCATTTTGTTGTAGGCTTTTATCGGATCACGTCGCTCCACGCGAGACCACTGAACTTCAGCCAGCCTTGTTTCCAGCGCCATAATCCCCATTGCCACTTGTTCCGGCTCTGGTTGACCCGCCAGGACCAAAAGCTCGGTCATGTAATCCTGGTATTGTTGCCGGATAGCCTTATATCGCTCCCCCTCTTCCAGGTAGTAGTCCCGATCAGGAAGCCCCAACCCGGATTGACTCACATAGAGTGCATTCACTTCAGATTGTCGTGCATCATAAAGTTTGCTGAAGGCACCATAGCGTGATTTGTCTTCCGGTATCTCTGTTTTATCAAGCCATTGACCATTCATAACGATAGAAATCATCCTGCGGACGCACGGATGAATCCATATTGTCGTACTCAATACCAGAAATCTCAGGGGCCTGAGCTACTTCCTCGTGCTTCTCAAGAGAATGATGGGAGCTAACTGCACAGCCTGTTATTAACACGGTACCGACAATAGCAACTGTCAGGAGTTTCAACTTCATAGGCTTAACTCTTCGTTTCCCGATCTATATGGTTTAAACAATCAGTGTATAATTTCGGTTTATTTTAAACGACGATATTTGTCTGTTTGCAAACATACGGTTGCAAAAGGCCTGGCAGACGTTAGCTGACCAGCGACAACCTGTCAGACTCCTGCACTACAACATCCTGCTGTGCCTTAAACATATCCCGATACAACCCCGGCTCTTTCAGCAGTGACTGATGAGTTCCACGCTGAACTATTTTGCCTCGCTCCATCACCAGAATCAGATCTGCGTCTTCAATAGTGTTCAATCGGTGGGCAATCGCTAACGTCGTTCTGCCCTGCCTCAGAGTAAACAACGACTGTTTGATCGCCAGCTCGGTTTCACTATCGATATTGGCAGTGGCTTCATCCATGATCAGTATCGCAGGGTCCTGGGCCAGGGTTCTGGCAAACGACAACAACTGTTTCTCACCACTTGACAGTGACTGCCCACGTTCACCCATTTTCTCTTCATAGCCATCATGAAGCTGTTCTATAAAGCCAGATGCCTGAACCCGGTTAGCCGCTTCTTTTACTCCTTGATCAGAGATGTCAGCCTTTCCCAGGTGGATGTTCTCAGCAATACTGCCCTGAAAAACAAAAGGCTCCTGAAACACCAGCCCAAGGCTGTCTCTCAAGGTCTGTTCGGAAAATAAAGCCAGGGGCTGGTCATCTATCAGCACTGAACCTTTCTGGTATTCATAAAACCGCATTAACAGGTTAACAATGGAACTTTTCCCACTGCCGGTATGGCCAACCAGTGCGACAAATTGCCCGGGCTCAACGGTAAAACTGATACCATCCAATGCCTTGTTAACCCCATCATAAGACAGCTCAACATCACGAAACGCTATACGACCACGCTGAATAACCACACCATTCTTACGCTCCGGTCTATCCTCAACCGGTTCATCCATCAACTGGAAAACCCGCTCAGCAGAAACTACTGACTGCTGCCAAACCTGCATCTGCATGGTGATATGGGTCAATGGCTCAAACATACGATCAAGATAGTTTATAAACGCATAAAGCAACCCGATCTCTACCGGCCCGCTCAATGCCTGACCAGTAAAGCCACCGACCATTAATGCAAGCGCCAACATGGCAGCAAAATGGACCATTGGCCTCAAGAGCACGCCATTAATGATCACCAGACGATTCTGAATCCGCTGATACTCTTGACACGTATCTTCAAACTGCTGACTAACCCGCTTCTGCTGACGCAATACCTGAATAACCGACATCCCCTGTATGGATTCATTAATCCGGGTGTTGATATCACTGAGCACAGCGCGGGATGCATGAAACACCGGATGGCTGTATTTCTGATAAAGATAAATACAGCCAACAATAATGGGCAGAATGCCCAGACAGAACAGTGCCAACCGAACATCCAGCAAAAACATGGCAATGATGACGCCAATAATGGTGACAACACCTTTGATGGTATCAGGCAGTGCCTGAACGAACAGGTCCCGAACAGTTTCTGTATCGTTAGTCACCCTGGAAACCAGCTTGCCCACCGGCTCCCGGTCAAAAAAAGCCATCGGTAACCGGAACAGGTGATTAAACACTTGACGACGAATATCGTGTACTACCGACAGCGCCACCTTTTGAAACAGCATGGCTTCAAACCAGCTCATCACAGCGGCCATCAGGTACATTGCCATAAAACCAACCGCTAGCAGGATCAGGGCATTCTGATCCCAGTCACGGGGAACCACATGGTCATCAATAAACGTTTTCATTAATACCGGCGCATAGAGCGTGGCACCGGTACCCAGTAACATAAGCAACAGACTGAGCACCAGCTGCCGCCGGTAGGGTCTTCCATAATTCAACAGCCGTATAAACTGCTGCTTATTGTTCTTATTCCTTTCCAACACGTTTCCACCCAGTTCCCAAGGCCCGGAAGACAGAGTTAAGTAGCTAACCATATGGCCAGCTACTTAGTCACCCTGATGTTTTTATTTCCAGAGACTGACGTTTAAATATTCTGGCGTACCAGCCATTCCCGGTGATCAGCTCCCTGTGTGCCCCTGATTCGCTGACTCTGCCTTGATCAAGCACCACAATCTGATCCGCCTTGTTCAAGTTAGTCAGTCGTTGGGTAATCAGAACAATGGTTTTCTGTTGACCTGATGTTATTAAGTTGTCGAGAATTCTTGCCTCAGTCTGCATGTCCAGAGAGCAAAAAGCATCATCAAACAGCAGAACATCCGCATCCAGCAGTAATGCCCGGGCAATGGTCAGCCTTTGTTTCTGGCCACCGGACAGGTTGACTCCCTTCTCGCCCAGCATGGTTTCATAACCATCTTTAAACTGCACGATGTCGTCATGGACACAGGCCAGCCTGGCAACCTGTTCAATCTCTGCACGGCTGGCCAACGGTTTTCCAAAAGCAATGTTTTCCGCAATGGTCGCAGAAAACAAAAACGGCTCCTGGGCCACCAGGGCGAAGCGGCTTCTGAGCTGATCCAGCGAGAACTGTTGATGATCAACACCATTTAACTGAATACTTACGGCAGCATCGTCGTACTGTCGTAACAGCAGCCTCAGCAAGGTGGACTTCCCACTGCCAGTTCTGCCACAAATACCCACAAACTGTCCTTTCGTCAGAGTCAGTGCCAACTGCCCCAAAGCCACTTTATCGGCACCCGGGTAAGTAAAGCTTTTAATGTCAAAGTGGATATCACCATCCAGGCTTTTAACAGTCTCGAATTCACTATCAACCACACCGGGCTTTTCACCCATCAATGACTGAAGGCGGTTGAGCGAGGCATTCCCCCTTTCCACAATATTGAACAGCCAGCCAAAGGCAAACATTGGCCAGACCAGTAAACCCAGATATATGGTAAATGTCGTCAGTTCACCGAGCGTCATCAGGTCACTGTCAATGCGCCATGCACCGAAACCCAGACTTCCCAGGATAGAAACACCCACACAAATGGAAATCGTCGGATCAAACATCGCATCAATCCGGGCCACTTGCATATTGGCAGCGACGGTAGTTTCTGATTGAGCTGCGAACTTCTGCATCTGTGAACGGTTCAAATCATGGGCCCTGATCGCCCGCACTCCGGAAACCGCTTCCTGAACCCGGTTATTGAGATCGGAAAACGCCTCCTGGGCCAGCTTGAATCGGGAATGCAGTAAGCCCGCATACCTGAACATCAGCCAGGCCATGACCGGAAAAGGCAGCAGCGCAGCCACGGTCATCTCCCAACCGCACACCAGAACCATGGCAATAATCACCGCAGAACCGGCAATCATGGAGTCCACCAGAGTAAGCACGCCCTCTGCCGCTGTCATTTCAATGGCTCTTACGTCATTGGTCCCGTGAGCCATCAAATCACCGGTATTGTGCCGCTGATAGAACTCCGGCGACATCCGGGTAAGGTGATGAAATAAACGCAGGCGCATAACCCTGCCCAGCTCAATCGCTCCACCAAACAACATAATCCGCCAGCCATTTCGCAGGGCGTATATGGCAAGACCAATAAAGGCAATAAGCAGCGATGACTGCAAAACACTGGCAAAAGTAATGCTGCCCTGCTGCACCTCATCGACGAGATCACCGATAATCCAGGGCGGCAATAACTCTGCAAGAGACACCAGAATCAGAAAAAGTACACAACAGCTGTAACGCAGCCAGTGTTGCTTAAAGAACCATCCCAGGTTCCAGAAAATAGACATGTATCCCCCAATGCCTTTTAACTACTAAATTCAGCCGATAAAAGGCTAAGAAATGAATACGTCAGGGTCATGTATTCACCAAACAGTCAAAACCGATGGGAACAGCAATACTGTTCGAGACAAGACAGCTGACAACAACACTTGGTTTGATTGAAAGAAAACAGCGTTAATAAGATGTGCAGCTATCCTATGGCAGGGGGTTTAGCAGACCACCCATACTGTCCACAGCGACAAGTCCATGGATGCACACAATGGCAAACGTCGTCATAGTGAGTTTCTGGGCGGTATTAATCATGGAATACTCCTTGACCTTTTTTGTTATCAGCTTTTGACCGTTTATTTGATTCCCTGTCGCAAAGGTTGAGGCATCAGGAATAAGTATTATTCCTGATGCCTATTTTGCTTTCAACCTGTCTCAGGCAATGTTGTCCAGTAATTCCTCAAAACGGACCACCTGTTTTTCTACAATGTCGAGGCTCGCATGCCAGAACTCCGGTTGACGGATATCCTGATCAAAATGTTTCTTTATCAAGTCCTCTGAGGTCATACGGCCTGTGTCCATCAATACGGCCCGATAAACATCGCTGAATTGATCACCATATTGCTCTTTCTTGGCATAAATACCGAGGCTGAACAAATAACCAAACAAGTAGGGATAGTTGTAGAAGCTCATTCCCGATATTGAGAAGTGCATTTTTGCAGCCCAAAACATGGAATCACAGCCTGACACACTGTTTTGATACCATTTACTCCAACTCTCACTCATCATTGCTGACAATTCACTGGCTGGCAAATAGCCCTGCATTCTTGATTCCACCAGTTTTGACTCAAAATCAAACCGGGCTGGAATATTGATCAGAAACGAAGCGGCACTTTTTGCATCTTCCCACGACGTTGCCAGTTTTTCCTGATCATTACTCGCCTCTCTGGCCAAAGCATCACGCACAAGCGTTTCAGCAAAGATACTTGCCGTCTCGGCCAGGGTTGATGGATAGATCGTTTCTACAAACGACAAATCTCTCATAACCCAGTTATGCCAGGCATGGCCAAGTTCATGGGCCAGAGTAATAACGTTGGTAATGGCCCCATCCCAGGTCATAAATACTCGAGGTTCCCTGGCGCCGGGAAACTTTGAACAATACGCACCATTGGCCCTGTTATTGGAAGGTCTTGCATCAATCCACCCCTTCTGATACATCATTTTGGCAAAATCACCCATTTCCGGGTCAAATTGGCTGAAGGCATCTGAAATAAGATCAATGGAATCTGAGAAAGCGTGATAACTCCCGGACAGATCATGATTTAATTTGGGACATGGCGCTAAAATATCCTGTGGCTCCAGTTGACCAATACCCAGCCCTTTTGCCATTCCCTTCAAAGCACGATGACCAATGGTCATCCGGGATTCCGTGGTATCCATCAAGGCACTTAACGTTGATCTTTCAATCTTTTGGCGATGACAACTCACATCCAGATAATGAACTGGCTCAATTTTTGACCGCAGTTGATTCTCTTCATTCCGCCAGCCATTGACCGCATTGAGAATCGCTGCAGCGGTTTCCTCGCGGCTACGCCAGGCGTTCTGGATACCCTCCCATGCCTGTTTACGTTTTACCGGGTCATGTTGCAATGTCAGGTTAAATGCACTGGCAAGGCCCATTTCCTGGTCGCCGACCTGGCATCGCAATGAACCTCTCAGATCATTATAAAGCCGCCACCAACTATGCAGGCCGTCCACTGACAGAGTGGAGATCGCCACTTCCTCATCGGTAGACAACCAATGTGCGTTACGTTTTCTTTCATGCTGAAAATAAAACTGATAGCTCGCTGCAGCGCGATCAGCAAACACTTGCTGCAATACTTCATCTGACGCTTTTAGCAAATACTGTTTAAAGGGTTTAAATGCTTGGTCAATCCTGGCGCTCAGTGTGTTGGTTCTGGCATCCAGCCTGGATGCATCTTCATTTTTAGCATCGACACTACTGGCTGAACTGGCGAAGGTGGAAGCGGTCCAACAGAGAATACTGGCTTTTTCATCAAGCTTAATAGCCTCAACCAGTATTTTAACCACCGTATTTTCATTGCCGGTATCGAGTGCTAAAGCTTTGTCGCTCAATGCATCGCATATTTCGGTGATAGTTTTAAGGTCTTGTTTGAGAGCCGGATCGTTAAAATCCTGATAAATGTGAGTGTTATCCCATACCGGGATTGAGTCATCCATTTTGATATTCATGATTTCCTTCACATAAAAAATCCCTCCCTCCCCGTGGATTTACCCACGATGGCAGTTAAGGGAGGGAGGAATTTATTTGCCGATTACTGGTTATTCAGGTCCTGTTGCAAAAAGCCAATCCAGGAGTTGGCCTGCCCTCTACTGCTCTGAATAGACGCCGCTTTCTCCATATAACCCAGTGATTTTTGACTATCTCCCAGCTGATAGTGGGCCATTCCTGTTAGAAAAAGCATCTCTCCCTGCTGCTTCTCGGTAATCCCGCCAAAAGGATTGGCAACCAGCGTCAGTAACTCCTGATAACGCTCGGAACGAGCCAGCATTCTGGCCAATTTAAGCTGCAGATCAGGATCTTGCTCAAGTTCCAGCGCTCGATTAAAAGCATCAATGGCCTTGCTATTCTCCCGGGCGTGGGACCAGAAATTGGCAAGCTTCTTCAGGTTTTCGAAATTACTGTCAACCAGCCCGGCTTCCATTCCCTGTGAATAAACAACGCCAGCCTGATAAGGCACTTGTTGATAAGTCAGGAAGTTTGCCAGCTGTGTGTAGTCACTTTCCTTATCAAACAGACCATTGCGATAGGCGGCACGCAGTGCGGCCAGTGCCGCTGCATCCCGCTTGATGGACATATTCATGCCTGAAAGCTGCAGCCAGTACTGTTTTTTCTGCGGTGCCAGAGTGACCAGTATTTCCAGAACATCAATGGCTTTGGGAATCTCTTTCAACTCATAATGGGCGGCCAGCAACAGGGTATACCAGGACTCCGGAGGTGCTTCCGACGCCGCAATTGCCTGCTTCGCCGGATCTACCACATTTTTCCATTCCTGCATTCTGGAATAGCCGTTGGCCAGCATAATCCAGGCACTGGCCGGTATCGCAACTTTCTCATCCAGATTAGCCATCCAGACTTTCAGCTGGTCGATCCCTTCCCGGTACTGACCTTTCATCATCAACAGCTGTGCAAGGTTATAGCGAACCTGCTGAGCTGCGGGTAAATGCAGTGCATCATCAGCCAGGGCTGATCGAAAATAACCGATGGCTTTGTCGTATTGCTCCTGGTTGGCAAATACGACGCCCAGCATCTGGTTAACCGCCGCCTTATCGAATTTACTGTTTTTTACTTTGCCAAGCACATGCTCAAGGCTTTGACGAGCCGAGGCATAATCATCTTCAGCCATTTGTTCCTGGGCTTTGAGAATGTACTTATAGGTAATCTGCCGCAGCTCTGGCGCTTTTTTGGGAGCGGCCATGGCCAGCGGAGCATTTATGCCCGCCAGCAGCACAGAAACCATAGCCGTCTTTTTTAGACTTAACCTTATACTGTCCATGGTTTACTCCACTCGTTATTCCAAGACGAACTCATATTCCTGCTGCTGTGTAAGTGCCACCGCAACACCGTCTTCCATTGCCGGTTTAAATTTCCATTTCAGAGCAGCCTTTTTAATCGCCTTGCCGAATCCTTTACCACGGGGCTTTTCTTTGACAATTTTTACGTCCGATACCCGGCCATCGGCATTAACCGTGTACTGAAAGACCACTGAACCGTCCACACCACTTTGCAGTGCTTTACGGGGATACATGGGGCTGAACTTATTCAGAGGAACCGGACCACCACCAGCAGAAACACCACCTGAGGCATACAGGCCAGCACCGTCGCCTACGGCCAGGTCAAGATCCACATCCACCTGGGGCACTTCCATCTTCACCTGCTCAATCACCGGCTTATCCACCTGCTGGGAGATTTTCATCTCTGGCGGTGGCGGTGGCCGTTTAGGCTGGGGCTTTGGGATTTCCCGCTTTTTCTCTTTGATGGTTTCCGGACGCTGCAAGCGAATAAACTCGCTGATCCGGTTATCATCGGCCTCGACCAGTTCATGGCGGTTGTTGTTGACCAGGGCATTCATCACCGCAAACAACCCCAGTGCCACCACAAAACCGAGACCGAGTGCTGCTAAATAACGCATACGCACCTCTCACTACACCGATCAAACAGCTTTATGGTTCCCGTGCAGACACGGAGATGCTGTAAACACCCGCCAGTCTCACCTGGTCCATGACTTCTACGACAATGCCAGATTCGGATTTCTTATCCGCCTGGATTACCACCGCACCTTCCGGGTTTTCTGCCTTCAGGCGTTCAACGTTGGCACGAACCGCACCCACTTCTACCCGGCGTTTGTCAATCCACACCGCTCCGGTGTCGCTCACAGCGATCATGATATTGCCTTTTTTCACCACCTGGGCGGAATTGGCCGTAGGCCGGTTAACATCAATACCTGCTTCTTTAATAAACGACGTTGTTACAATGAAAAAGATGAGCATGATAAACACGATGTCCAGCATCGGTGTCATATCAATCCCTGCATCTTCCTGTGCGCCGTTGCTATAGCGTCTTCTCATTATTCTTTCCTCTCACCCGTTGCACTGCTGGGGGGCAGTGCAATGGCAATTCAATCAATGCTGCATGGAATCGGCGACTTTATGGCTCACCCGGTCGGCACGCTTCTCAAGCAGTGCGCTGAAATAAAGACCGGACAGCGCGGCCACCATTCCTGCCATGGTAGGAATCGTGGCCTTGGAAATACCCGAGGCCATGGCCCTTGGGCTGCCGGTACCGGTGACGGCCAGTACATCAAATACCTGAACCATGCCCACGACGGTGCCCAGCAGTCCTAATAATGGACAAAGGGCGATCAGGGTTTTGATCATGGGCAGCCCCTGCTTTGCACTCAGGGAGACCTCGGAGATCATGGCGGTACGAATATGCCGGGCCTGCCAGGACAACTTGTCCGACCGGTTCTGCCACTTCTCAATGGTTCCCTTAACCAGCTTCGGGCTTTCGAGAAAAAAGAACAGATAACGCTCAATGACCAGCACCCAGAGCATCAGGGTCAGCACAAAGAGCATCATCAGTACATCGCCGCCCATGCCTAAAAAGCGGCGAATGGAGTCAATTTCTTCCAGTAACCAGAGCATGGATTACTCCTTACGCCGGTTCAGCAGCGTTGACGGACACCGTAGTACGAGCATTACGTGCGCCAGTATTCAGGTCCTGCTCCTGATGACGGGCAATAAAACCCGCGCTCTGCTCTTCAAGTACCTGAATCAGACGACGACTCTTGCTATTCACCAGGCTGTGGGTAAACAGGGTCGGAATGGCGACAACCAGACCCAGCATGGTGGTCACCAGGGCTTCGGAGATACCGTTTGCCATCAGCTTCGGGTCACCGGTACCAAACAGGGTAATGGCCTGGAAGGTAGCGATCATACCAACCACGGTTCCCAGCAGGCCCAACAGTGGTGCTACTGAAGCGATCAGTTTGATACCACCCACACCGCGTTCAATGGAAGGCGCTGCACGCATGATGATTTCATCAAGTTTCAACTCGAGGGTTTCAAGGTCGGCATCACGGTTATCCTGATAAGCCTGCATGATGTCACCCAGAGGATTACCTTTGATGACCTGATCGGTTTTCTGCTGTTTGCGAACCCCCTGACCAATTCGTGTCAGGTTAATAAAGCAGGCAGCCGCCAGCAGCAGACCAAAGGCACCCAGACCAAGGATGACATAGCCGACAACACCACCCTGATCGATTCGCTCACCAATACTTGGGCTTTGCACCAGCAGCGAGAGAATCTGGCCACGAGATGGATCTACATAGAACGGTGTATAACCGGCGGCAGAGGCTTCCAGCTCAGCAACGGCAGAGAAAATGCCGGACTGTGGCTGGCGGGACAGCTCCTGGAACTTGCCAACGGCTGGAGAGTAAGTCAGGTATTTACCATCGGCGATGGCATTAAAGCTACCGACACGAATGATGTCTTTCTGAGCCTCACCGCCTTCTCCGTAAACAACCGTGGCCGACATGTTAACCACACGACCGGATTCCACCATTTCACGGAGTACTTCGTGCCAGAACTGTTCCAGTTTGGCGGTTGTGGGCAGTTTTTTACTTTCTGCCATTTCCGCCATAAAAGTGGTTCTTTCAGGATATTGTGCGGTGATCATGGAGGCTTCAAAGATACCTTTGTTATCACCGGCAAACTGACGCACAACTCCGAACAGTTCTTTCAGCTCTCCAGAGCGAATATCCAGCGTATTCTGAGTTTCCTTAAGAACTTTCTCATTGTCGTCTGACTGCTTGAGCAACTGGTCACTCAGGTTTTCCTGAGCCTTAAGCTCCGCTTTAGCTTCCGCCAGCAAACGCTGTTGTGAGTTTTTGTCACTCAAAAACCGTGCTTCACGGGCTTTGTTTTCACGG
Organism: Endozoicomonas sp. ALE010; assembly: GCF_049310165.1. NCBI lineage: Bacteria > Pseudomonadati > Pseudomonadota > Gammaproteobacteria > Oceanospirillales > Endozoicomonadaceae > Endozoicomonas > Endozoicomonas sp. ALE010. Next base: position 24,091 of record NZ_JBLYNV010000042.1, read on the forward strand.
CTTTCGGTAACGCTGTCTGCCTTGATTTTATTCAAAAGATCCTGCAGCGCAGCAGCACCTTCGCTGGCACCGGCCGAGAATGTCAGGCCAAGCCCCAAGGATACCACCAGTGGTTTTACCACTGCTTTTGTAATAGCGGTAATGTACTTCATTATGCATCCTCCGCAGCGCGTACCGGCAGTTTGATCAGGTTATGGGGTGCCTGTTTGCGGGCAATTTTCAGGCCCTGGTTAACACCGGCACGGTAGTTATCCGGAAGTACTTCCCAACTGCGGGTGTCGCTGTTCCACTGACCGGTTTCTTCGCCGTCCAGGGATTGGTAAAGCAGCGCCAGGCGACCTATACGGAGGAAGTTGTAGGTACGGGTATCGTCACCTTCACCGAGACTGGCTTCATAGGCCTCGATGGTACGACCAAAGTCGTTTTCAATCTGATAGGCTTCAAGAATTTTGCGGTATTTTTCCGAGGTAGTGACGTTGGGGCTATCCATGGTTTCCCGGAGGCGGGCGACACGGTCAGTCCGTTCTTCCAGCTGGAAGGGCACATCCAGGGCAATAAAGTCTTCCAGACCATCCACCATTTTCAACATCAGTGGTGTGATTTCGATATTGGTCTGATCCAGTGTTTCGATCTGGGCCAGCATGGATTCAATTTCTGCTTGCTGGGCATTGACGACTTTTTGCAGCTGACGGTTATAGACCGTTAATGCTTCCACCTGTCGAATGGTGCTTTTGTAATCAGCCAGCAGTTCCTGGGTCTGGTCAGAAAGGGTATTCACCTTCGCCTGGGAGCGCTGGGATGCTTTATCGGTTTTCTGTTGTGTTGTGAGTGCACTGCTCAAAGGGTCCTGGGCAAATGCGGTTGGAATGACTATTGAAGCGGACAACGCAGTGCTGAGTACCAGCGTGCTGCACAGGCCTTTTACCTTGTGGGTGGTTTTTTTCTTATCCATGGACTGCCATTTCCCATGTGTGTTTTTGTTGTTTACTTGGAGTTGATTCCCATGATCTGCATGGGAACCAGGTTGGGTTCAGGTATGCACTCCCAAGGGAGCCTGTCGAAACGGGATTAGAACTTTGTATTCACATTCAAGTAGAAGAATCTTCCTGTAGTGTCATAAGTTCTATCGTCTGTATTTGCATTCAGAGCAGTTAAGACCAGTGGCGGTGTTTCATCGAATAAATTCTCAACGCCAGCAGAGACTGTTGTTTTCCACTCATCGAAGAGGTAGCTGACACGAACATCATGATAGAAGACAGAATCAATTTTATTGAATGTCTCGTCTTCACTATCGATCTCTTCCTCTAAGTGATGGACATAGCGCAGGTCGTAATTCGCCGCCCATGGGCCGTCACTCCAATTTGTTCCGAGGTTTGAACGCCAACGAGCAAAGTTCCCACCATTATCATCCGGCTCACCTCTGTAGCGGCCAGCATAATTAATGACTGCACCATTAACCTGAGTTACATCATATTGATCCAGATAGGTGATATCCCAGTTAAAGCCAAGCTGGCCAAAACTGTAGTTATCTTTGTAGCGGAAATTCATATCCAGGCCGCGGGCTTCAATCTTGCCAACGTTTTCCTGACTATCATTAATGAAGAGAATCTGTTCTGTGTCATTGCGCTGGATTGAGTCACAAAACTCGCCAGTAGCCTCACACTGATTCAAACGGTATTGAGCCCCGACATTCATGATTGCATCGTCAATCACAATATCCCACAGATCGAAAGTAGCTGAGAATCCGGGCAGAGATTGCGGTGATAAAACCAAGCCCAATGTCTTAATCTCAGCTGTTTCTGGTTGCAGATCCGGGTTACCCCCAATGTTCACATCAAACTGCTCACGATCATCAATTCCTCTTGGATCATCCAGTTTCTCAGCGGACTGGACTGTTCCGGAATAGAGCTCACTCACAGACGGTGCTCTAAACGACTCGGAAAGTGTACCCCGCAGCATTACCGTATCGTTTGGTTTATACGTTAAACCATAACTCCAGTTGGTTGTATCACCAAAGGTATTATAATCCGAATAACGTGCAGCAATGGACGCATCCAGTGATTGAACAAACGGCATATCGGCCAGCAAAGGAATAGCCAGTTCACCAAAAGTCTCTTTTACGGTATAAGAACCTTTAGTCGCAGCTTGTAAGCCTGCTACATCGTTACCATCCTGAACCTGCTGGTCCGGCGTATAGGAACCAGACTCTTTCCGCCAACTGTAACCACTGGCAAAACCTAACACACCGGCTGGCAACTCTAATAACTCACCATTAACGTTAAATTCCCAATTCTTTTGCTCGTTCTCACCCTCTGCCTTCTTTACGTATGTCACGTAATCAAGAGCAGCCTGACTAGGAGTTCCGAATAGATCCAGCGGTACGCAACCGGCAATCACTTGACCTCCACTGTCAAGACATTCACTGCCGTTTAAACTCCTTCCAATCGAGTTAGCAAGCTCTTGCGACAAAAACGAGTTTTGTGTATCCGTTCCGGTATTTTTCCCGTAGTTATAAAACAGCTCCCACTCCCAATCATTCTGGAATTGACCGTCCAGCGAAAATACAGAGCGCAAAGTCTCATTTTCATACTTCTGCACTCGTGGACCTGCCTCAACCATTCGACGACGCCAATCAACTATCTGCTCGCCCGTAGGATTATAGAAGTTATCACTGGCAATTGGCCCAATACCACCAACACCTGAAAATGCACCAAAAATAGGCTCGGGAGCCAATTGTATAGTTGACTTACGCTGAGCAAAGGAAAGCTCCGAAGACGCTGTGACTAAACCAAATACACCGGATTCTGCCACCATATAGTCAGCAAATAGATTGGCATAATAGCGGTCACTTGGTGTTTGGATATAGTTATCAGGCTGATAATTATAAAGGTCATCTGGCCTATCAAAGTCCCTGAGAGCGCTCCCTTCCTCCTTGCCGTATGTAAGGGTTTTAGTAACAATCTTAGTAACTGAGTTACTCTTTTCTTTGCCATCAATAGTGACTTTGTCTTCATTAATATTAACAGGAACACCACCAATAGTTGCTATCGGATTACCATTACCGTCAATAGTTACAGCATATTTAATTTTCTCACCGCTGATATTTTTATCAGCTTCTCCATCAGCATCGGTATCTGCGTAAGTGAAGAAATTACCACCATCACGCTGAGGCACCACATAATAACCCCAAGGTACAGCAGTGCTCCCGCCAATATATTTTTCATTCTTTGCCGTATTGTACAGGATATCGTTTTCCGACCACTTACGATCTCCAGCCATAATGTCTTTCTGTTGCACAGCAGTCAGACTGAAAGTAATCGAACCTCGATCAAACTCTTTACCACCAGCAATATCAACCTGGGCAATATTTCCATCACCCTCACTAGACTGACCGTGATAAAAATTCGTTTCGACCCCATCAAGGTTTTTTCGGGTAATAATATTTACAACACCTGCAAGTGCGTCAGAACCATACATAGCTGACGCACCATCCTTCAATACTTCCACCCGCTCAACCATAGAGACAGGAATCATTTGCAGATCTACTGTACTTTTCGCACCTATGCCACCTGGCACAAAACGACGCCCGTTAACAAGAACCAGCGTACGTCGAGCACCCAAACCACGAAGAGAGACTGTTGAAGAACCATCACCACCATTATTTACAGCAGAAGATAGAGCCGCGCCACTAACAGATGGCAATTCCTGCAACAGCTCACCAATACTTGATAGACCCGACTGAACAATTTGATCGCGGGTAAGCACCTGAACAGGGTTGGCACCCTCAACATCTACCCTTGAAATTCGAGACCCGGTCACCTGGATTTTCTCCAGCTTTTCAACCGAATCCTCATTAGAATATGCTGCCGACGAGACAAACGAAGACCCTAAAGCAACAGCAACCGCTGTGCTCAACACCGTCCTTCTAAACATTATTTTTCCTTGCTCACTTGTTGTGTTTATTATGGCCAGCCTGAGCTTTTGGCTCCTTGCCTGTACACCGCCGTGGCGGGCTACGCTCTTACTACTTCCATCCCCGATGGAGACATCCCCTTGTAGCTCCCCTGTGCTGATCCGGTTATTAGCCTTCACAACACTATTGGCTTATCACCAATTTATACTGCAATTGTCGGTTAGACATTGATGCAGTCATACCTGTAATGCTTTCACATCCATAAACGCGACCATGCAATCATCATTCCAATTTTTACGTCACCCGCAAAAACAAGGATTAAAAACAGAAACAAATTATACTTTCACAGCCGTACGTATATTTCATTTTTGTGACAGGTAAGCGCACTGTAAGTTTTTTTAAAGAGAAAAATCAACCAAACAACACAAAAAAATAGGTATTTTCACCTACCAGCCTCGCAAAAAGGATATTTTACTAGCCAATTGCAGATAACAAAGGCTTTTACTCTGCAATTTTTTTCCACCATCCTCTGTCAGTCATCTTTTCTATTTTGCACCATATTGATGCCTTTTGCTTTTTGATTGCACCATTAGACGTCATAAGACGTATTATTAATTGAAAGGTGACGAGGTAAGGATAAATACGTACAATTCTTTAGCGACTGATCAGCCAACACCCTGGCTATCTCTGAAAAATGTATGCGTCTCTGGTTCAACATCTGCTTGACGCATGGCGAACAGAAGCCCACTGGCTCTGACCTCCGATAACAATAAAGAGAACAATCATGCCGCAAAGCCCCACTTCAAAGTGGGCCGCTATTCTGACTGCAACTCTAGTGCTTTCGGGATGCTCAGGCCCCTGGAATGACCCGAATCCACCAGTGGATTCAGAAGACGTTACCTACTTTGGCAGTTTCATTACCCGGCCCAAACATCTGGACCCGGTTCGCTCCTACAGTGCGGAAGAAAAGCTGTTTATTGACCAGATTTATGAGCCACCACTGCAATACCACTTCCTCAAGCGCCCTTATGAGCTGGAGCCTGCTACTGCTGCATCAATGCCGACACTGGAGTTGCTTGACGAGAATTTAAATCCGGTATCTGACGACAGTCAGGATGTCGCATTCAGCCTGATTACCATACGACTCAAGCCAGGCACCATGTATCAGCCCCACCCAGCACTTGCAGAAGACGATCAGGGCAAACCGGTTTATCTGTTTAACTCTGCGGAAGAAAGTGAACAGTACACGCTGCTGAGCGACTTTCCCGCCACCGGTACCCGGGAACTGAAAGCAGACGATTACATCTATCAGATCAAACGGATGGCTGATCCGGTCAACAAATCACCGCTGCTTGGTTTGATGACCGATTACATTGTCGGCATGAAAGATTTTGGTGCATGGGCCAAAGAGAACCGACAGGAAGAAGCGTGGCTGGACCTTCGCACTCACCCCATGGAAGGACTGACCAGGGTGGATGACTATACGTTCTCCATTCGCATTGAAGGCATTTACCCGCAATTTCAATACTGGCTTGCCATGCCTTTCTTTGCGCCTGTCCCCTGGGAAGCCGATCGTTTTTACCACAACCCCGGATTTCCAGATCGTAACCTGACGCTGGACTGGAACCCCATTGGTACCGGTGCCTTTATGATGACGGTGAACTCACCCAATCGTGAAATCGTTCTGGAGAGAAACCCGAATTTCCGACAAGAACTCTACCCTTCTGATGGTTCGGTCGATGATCAGAAAAAAGGCTACCTGGCCGATGCTGGGAAGCCACTGCCGTTTATTGACAAAGCCATTTTTCGCTATGAAAAAGCGGCTACCTCCATGTGGAGCAAGTTCACCCAGGGTTACTACGATCGCTCCGGTGATGGCGACCCAAACATCAATACGGCCACCTTCGACCAGGCGTTTACTGTCGGCCCAGATGGACTCGAGCTGACCCCGGAACTGGAAAAACGCAATATTATTGTTGATGAAGAAATCCGCCCCTCGCTCTTCTACACCGGCTTTAATATGGTCGATTCAGTCGTTGGTGGATATACAGAAGATAAGCGCAAGCTACGTCAGGCCATCAGCATCGTGTATAACGATCAGGAGTACATCGATATTTTCCGCAATGGTATTGGACAGGTAGCCCAGGGCCCCATCCCACCGGGCTTATATGGTTATGCCGAAGGAGAAGCGGCAACGAACGCCTATATCTTTGACTGGGACCCGGCAACCAAAACACCCAAAAGAAAATCCGTTGAGTACGCCAGGCAATTACTGGCTGAGGCGGGATACCCCAATGGACGACACCACGAAACCGGTAAGCCGTTGATCCTCTATATGGATACCATCTCTGCGGACAGCAGCCCAAGGGCGGACTGGATCAAAAAACAGCTGGACAGGATTGGCGTACAACTTGAGTTCCGCACCACCGACTACCCGCGCTTCAAAGAAAAAATGCGCCAGGGCAATACCCAGATGTTCGGCTGGGGATGGCTGGCTGACTACCCGGACCCTGAAAACTTCCTGTTCCTTCTGGACAGCCGACAGGGTCTGGTGAAATGTCAGTGTGCAGGCAGCAATTCTACCAACTACGACAACCCTGAGTTTGATCGTTTATACGACAAAGTTAAAACACTGGCCAATGGGCCAGAGCGGCTGGCCGCTATCAATCAGATGGTCGCTATTGCCCAGAAAGACAGCCCATGGATCTGGGGTTTTAATAACAAAGAGTATTACCTCTCCAACCAGTGGGTGTACAACACCAAGCGCCACGGTATTAGTCAGGGAACCCTGAAATATGTTCGCGTTGATCCTGCGCTCAGAGAACAAAAGCAAAAAGAGTGGAACCAACCCATTGTCTGGCCACTGATGGCCAGTATCGGCTTGTTATTCCTTTTGGTTGTTCCTGGTATCAGGGCTTATCGCCGCAGGCAGAAACTGACGATTGATGCTTCGTAGAGATAAAAATATGTTTTCCTACATAATTAGAAGACTGTGCTACGCCATTCCAATTTTGATTGGCGTAAATCTGCTGACGTTTGTTTTATTTTTTATCATCAACACGCCTGAAGATATGGCAACGGCTCATCTTGGGGATAAGTACGTAACCGAAGACGCGGTGCAGGCATGGATCGCTGAAAAAGGGTATGACCAACCCCTTTTCTTAAACGGTGATGCCGATGGACTGGGAATACTCACAGACACCATCTTTTTTAACAAGTCGTTAAAACTGTTTGCTTTCGATTTTGGCACTTCCGATGCCGGCAGAAGTATTCAGTCCGACGTTCTGGATCGCATGGGACCAAGCCTGGCACTGGCTCTTCCTACCTTCTTTATTGGGATTTTTGTCAACATCTCGGTGGCTCTGATGGTATTGATGTTCCGTGGCAGCAGCCTGGACCGTTTTGCGGTGGTGGTCTTTGTTACCCTGATGTCCATCTCCTATCTGTTCTATATCATTTTCGGCCAGTACTACATGGCGAAAATGTCCCGCCTGTTCCCGGTATCCGGATTCAATGACGGTATAGACGGCTGGCGTTTCCTGATATTGCCCATTGTGATTGGTGTGATCTCCGGCATTGGTGCCAGCGCCCGCTGGTACCGCTCGCTGTTTATCGAAGTAGCCGGACAGGATTTTTCCAGAACAGCCCGAGCCAAAGGCGTCAGCGAGGCGGGCGTGCTGTTCCGGCATATTTTGCCCAATACCATGCTGCCAATTCTCACCGGGGTGGTGGTTGTGATTCCAGTGTTGTTTATGGGTAGCCTGGTTATGGAATCATTTTTCAGTATTCCGGGCCTTGGCAGCTACTTGCTGGACGCTATTCGTGCGCAGGATTTTGCCATTGTCAGAGCAATGGTCTTTCTCGGCTCTGTTCTTTACATCATTGGTTTGATTCTGACCGATATTTCATACACCTGGGCAGATCCCCGGGTTCGATTGAGCTAAACAGCGAGGGACGTAATTATGGATTTCGAAATCGGACCCGGCCTGTTTGGCGATGGCTTTATGTGGACCATTTTATGGAGTGATGCACTGATCTTTTTGCTGGTCGGTGCAATCTCCCTGTTTGTCGCCTCATTTCAGCGCAACCCCCAAAACATGGAACGCTGGCGGCAGGTGTTCGCCACCAGACTGGGCATGGCAACCTTTGTTATCATCATGTCCTATGTGGTGATTGCTTTGGTGGACTCCATCCATTTCCGCAAAGCGCTGCCGGTTACGGAAGGTCAAAGTAGCGAACATGTGTTTTACAGCAATGATGTGCATAGCCTGTTGGATCTTGCCCTTGGTGAGATGGGTGAACGACCTGAGCGTACCTACTCAGCACCTTTTGCCCTGAAATCATGGAATAAGGAAAACCTGTTACTGCCGGATGGAGAGCGGGTTCGGGATTACCCGGAGCTGGCCTATGGCGGTGCACATTTGGCAAGCCCGGAATCATTTGTTAAAGATGTTGCTATTAACTCACTGATCGGAATTGGCAAAGGCCTGGCTGTTGCTTTGGCACTGATCGGCCTTCATGCCCTCTGGTTGCGTAGAAGCCAGTCTGCCGGTGTTGGTGACATAAGCCCTCTGCCCTGGAAGGCAGCCTGGATTACCTTTGCCATTATCATGGCTGTGCTTGGCTGGTTGATCACCCTGGGCAATCTTTATCATGTTCTGGGTACCGATCAGGCCGGAAACGACACACTCTTTGAAAGCCTGAAAGGCATTCGGACCGGCGTATTGATTGGCACACTGGCTACCCTGATCACCATGCCTGTGGCTATCAGCCTGGGGCTGGTAGCAGGTTACTTCAGGGGCTGGATTGATGATGTCGTGCAATATATTTATACGACGCTTATCTCTATTCCCGGTTTGCTATTGATCGCAGCCTCCGTTCTGCTGTTCCAGGTCTGGATCAATAATAATCCACAGTTCTTTGAGATTGGCCTGGAAAAAGCCGATGCCAAGTTCCTGGCTCTGTGCTTTATTCTGGGCATCACCAGCTGGACAACCCTCTGTCGTCTGCTGCGGGCAGAAACTCTGAAGATCAGTCAGCTTGACTACGTTCAGGCTGCACATGCCTTTGGTGTCAGCCATTTCCAGATTATCAAACGGCATATCCTGCCCAACCTCAGCCATATCATTATGATCTCCTTCGTACTGGACTTCAGCGGTCTTGTACTGGCGGAAGCGGTTCTTGCCTACATTGGTGTCGGTATTGATCCTGCCATGGCCAGCTGGGGCAATATGATCAATATGGCCAGTACAGAACTGTCCCGTGAACCATCTATCTGGTGGAATCTGTGCGGAGCTTTCTTCCTGATGTTTACCCTGGTGCTGTCCGTCAACCTGTTCTCTGACCTGGTGCGCGACGCGTTTGACCCAAAAACCAAACTGGAGACGGCATGATGACGGTAACAATGACTGAAGCACGATCCACTGCCTACGTTCAAACGGCCACCAGTGAACTCACTATAAAAAAGCAAACAGTCGATAAATCGCTGGCGCTTTCCGTCAGCAACCTGAGTGTTCGCTTGCGTCATAAGCCATATACGGCCATTTTGAAGGATGTCAGTTTTGACCTGAAAAAAGGTGAAGTGTATGCACTGGTTGGGGAATCCGGCAGTGGCAAATCCATAACGTCCCTGTCCATTCTGCGACTACTGCCGGATGCCCTGACCATTACCAGGGGTAAAATCGCCTTGCCTGAAACCAGCCTGTTCGCTTTAACGGAGCAGGAAATGGGCAGTATACGCGGCAAAAAGATCGCCATGATTTTTCAGGATGCACTGACTGCCTTGAACCCGGTACAAACCGTTGGGGCTCAGATTGCAGAGACTTTGAAAATTCATACCTCGCTGAGTTCTTCAGAAATCCGTGAGCGGACGGTTGAACTGTTTCGGGAAGTAGGCTTGCCTGACCCAGAGAAGCGGGTTGACTGGTATCCCCACCAAATGTCCGGTGGTCAGCAACAGCGTGTGATGATTGCCATGGCTTTGGCCTGTGAACCCGATATTCTCCTGGCGGACGAGCCAACCACCGCTCTTGATGTGACGATTCAGAAACAGATTCTGGAACTGATTAAAACGCTGACCGTAAAGCACAAACTGGCCGTTCTGCTGATCACCCACGATATGGGGGTTGTTCGTCAGACTGCTGACCGGGTTGGCGTTATGTACCAGGGTGAGATCATTGAACAGAATGCTTGTGAAGCCTTCTTTGCCGATCCAAAAGAAGCCTATAGCCGACAGCTGATCGATAGTCTTCCGGATTTGGACAAGTACCGTTCACTGGAAAAAGAAGCGTCCCTGTTAACCGTGGAAGACCTGAAAATTCACTTCCCGGTGCGCAAAGGATTATTTCAGCGGGTGCACAGCTACACCAAAGCCGTTGATGGCATCAGTTTTGCCATTGGCAAAGGGGAGACTCTGGCACTGGTTGGTGAATCCGGGTGTGGTAAGTCTACGACAGGACGCGCCATTCTTAACCTTGAGAAAGCCACTGCTGGCAACATCTGGTACAACAGCCTTTGTGTCAATCAGCTAACCCGCCGGGAAATGCTGCCACTGCGCAAGAAGATTCAGGTTATTTTCCAGAACCCGTTCTCTTCCATGAACCCACGCATGACCGTTGGCGATATTATTGAAGAGGGAATGGTCAGCCTTGGTCTTGAACTTTCTAAAGAGGAGCGGATTCAGCGCATTGAATCTCTGCTTGCCCGAGTAAGGCTTGAGCCTGAGCATCGTCACCGCTACCCACATGAGTTTTCAGGGGGTCAACGACAGCGTATTGCCATTGCCCGGGCTTTGGCCGTAGAGCCGGATCTGATTATCTGTGACGAACCCACCAGCGCCCTGGATGTTTCCATTCGGGCTGAAGTACTGGACTTGCTGTTAGAGCTTCAGAGAGAGTTACAGGTATCCTATCTGTTCATCACCCACGATCTTTCCATTATCCCTCACATCGCCCATCGCGTTGCGGTCATGCAGGGTGGCAAGATTGTTGAACAAGGTCTGACTGAACAGGTTTTGACTCAGCCACAACATGAATACACAAAAATGTTGCTGGATGCGGTTCCTTCGGCCCATTGAATTGAGAGTGAAGTTGGTGTACGTTCCCACCGCTCCGCGTGGGAACCAGGACACCTCAGACAATTATTTCTTGCTTTCTTACCTGCTCCTTCCCGTATTTTTTTATTAATGACCTGAACTGGTCATAACTTAAACCCAACATTTCTGCTGCCGCTTTTTGATTATGCCGGCAGTTTTCCATGGCATGATGGACAAACGAGCGCTCTGTCTCTGCCAGGACACCCTTCAATTCTACGACCTGCCCATCTCTCATCTGCTCAAGCCATAATTCCAGCTGTCCAGTTTTATTGGTTACATCAATATCAGAAGAAGAACTTCGATATTCTTCTTTGGATGTCTTTACGTCTGGCTCGTTCGATGATTTTAATCCGGAAAGCCATGGGGAACTGAATGGGTCAAGCACAATGTCCTCAATGGGTTCACCCGGGATGCCATGACATACACTGCGTTCAACAACATTCTTAAGTTCCCGGACATTGCCAGGCCACTGATAGTTATCCAGCGTTTCAATCGCTGAGCCTGAAAAGCCTGCAAAGCCTATGTCGTCCTCTATCTCTCCCAACTCGTGAGAAATTCGCACTGCAAAATGATTGGCAAGTAACAGGACATCTTCCTGTCTGGCTCGCAGAGGAGGGATAGCCACCACATCAAACGCCAGTCGATCCAGAAGGTCTTCCCTGAAGCGTCCTTCTCTTGCAAGCTCAGGTAAGTTTTCATTGCTTGCGGCTACCACCCTCACATCAACCTGCACAGGCCTGGAGCTGCCAACCCGGTATAACTCGCCATATTCCACAACCCTTAGCAATTTTTCCTGCAGCCTTGGCCCCATGGTCGCCAACTCATCGAGAAAAAGAGTTCCTCCATCAGCCGCTTGAAAAAGACCCGTTCTCGCCTGTCGTGCACCGGTGAATGAACCGGCCACGTGGCCAAACAGTTCTGAATCCAGTAGTTCATCATTGAATGCGGCGCAGTTAAGCTTAACAAGATTCTGTTGCCATCGTGGTGACAGATAATGCAAACGACTTGCGACCTCTTCCTTACCCGTTCCCCGCTCTCCCATCACTAATACCGGACGCTCATGGCGAGCATAGCGGGAAATTGACTCAAGCATCTCAAGAAATGCAGGCGATGAGCCGATCAAAGTCTTCTTCCTGGAGGAAATGATGTCGGGCATTGTTTTTGTTATTCGAAAGCTATGCGATTTAAACCATTGTCTGGTCTATCAAACCACATAGTGGCCAAAAAGACCACGGTCAAAAACTGTCAGCTCTAAACAGAAATTTAATAACTCTTTAATAAACAGCAGGTTATTGTAACTTGTCAGGTTGGCACAGTTTCTGACCTGTTAAATGGCAAGTAAATATTTAATGAAAGGAATTCTAAACATGAAAGCACTGCTTCAATCTGTTATTGTCTCACTTGGTTTGATTAGCACAGTTGCTCTTGCCGATGAGCTGCCACTGTGGTCAGAAATGATTTCTGACACTGAAATGAAAGCACTGCAAACGGAAGCCATGGAGCAAATAGAACAGGAACTGATGAAAGAGCTGCCAGCAGATCTCGCCAGACATCACCAGTTGATTAATGAGCACCTCTTTGATCAGCAGCCATTAAATGAGACCGTTCAGCAAAATGACAACAACAGCCATTTAAACAAGAAAAAAGACGACAAGCTCATTATTAATTTTTTGAAAATCAACCCGAATCAGGGAGCGCAGTCATGAGTATTTTTTCCCGTCTCAGTGACATCCTGAATGCAAATATCACCGCTCTGCTGGATAAGGCAGAAGATCCTGAAAAAATGGCTCGCCTGATGCTTCAGGAAATGGAAGAAACCCTGGTTGAAGTGCGCTCCGATGCCGCAGGTCTGATCGCCGATAAAAAAGATATCGAACGACAGCTGGCGAACAGATTGAGCAATATTGAAGAGTGGACCGCCAAAGCCAGACTGGCACTTGAGCATAGCCGTGAAGACCTTGCCCGCCATGCTCTGGCAGAAAAGCAAAGATTGCTGTCAGAATCCCGGGAAAAAGAACAGTATCTGGCAGAAATGGAACAGCAGCTTGGCCGCCATGATGAAGACATACAGCGTCTTCAAAATGCCATGAAGGTAGCTCGCAAACGTCTTGAGTCTCTGCGCCTCAGAAGGCAGGTGAGCCAGAATCGTCTGAAAATGCGGGAGAGCACCCGGGAAAAGGCCCGGTTGCGTCAGGAAGCCAGGTTCGAAGAGATGGAAAGGGATCTGGATGCATTGGATAGCCAGTTAGAAGCTGAAGGTCTTGGTACTTCAGAACTTGAGCAGGAATTCCAGAATCTGGAAATGAACAGTGCAGTGGAACAAGAACTTGCCTCTCTAAAAGCATCTCTGTCCACAGAAAATCCTGAAAAAGCCGTTTGATAATGGTTAAAACAACAATACTGAATTGATCCAAAAAGGGAGTCACAATACCTATGGAATATGTCATCGACGGCATTGTCCCTATCAGTGCCATTCTGATTTTATTCCTGTTCCTGCCCTGGCTGGTCTTCCACTACCTGACACAATTGCGTCAGGCCAGACAGTTGGATGAAGATTCTCAGGAGCTTTTTGAAGCCACTGTACACCGGGTAGAAGTCATGGAAGAACGAGTTCATGTTCTGGAGCGTATTCTGGACAATGAAGTTCCGGGCTGGAGGACTCGTCAATGAGAGTGATCAGAAAAATTTTCACTCAGCAAAAGGAAGGTGAAGCCTCTCCCGCTATCATGGGCGTGTGCAGCTATATTGCCAACCGATTTCATCTGGATGTTCTTGCCGTTCGCCTGAGTGCAGCAGGTATTGCTTATTTCACGTCAACCTCTCGCGCCATCCTTGCCTATATTGCCATTGGTGTTGTCCTCAGCATTAGCTCAGGAAAAGACACTTATCGAGGGCGTCGGATCAAGAAAATAGAAGTAGATGTAAACTCTGAGTCGGCAGAACAAAACGACGATGTCCTTATTAATGATAAAGAAGCAGCGCCTGGACTGTCTAAAAACTCTGTCAGTCAACTGGCCCGTAAAGTAACAAGACTGGAAAGTCGTCTGTCCCGAGTCGAGGACAGCGTAACGTCAAATCATTTGAAATTCGCTCGTGAGTTTCGAGATCTGCAATCTTCAGAAAAACCTGCCAGGCAAGAATCATAACCTCCCCCCCTGCTGATCAAGACAGATTGCAATACATATTCATATCTGTTCTTATTGGCAAGTTGTTTGCTAACACAATAAAAACGACTTCGTACTTCTATATATCGCTACGTTGTTGAGCATGGATACCCTCCGGGCTTAAGTAGACTGTCGATACTTACTACATAAGAAGACCATGAAAAGAGGAAGTAGCACCCGTGAAAATCAAACAATTCAAGCAACTTAAAGCTGGCTTGCTGGCTGTTTCTATTGCGCTTTCCGGCACATTGCTAACCACTGCGAACAACGAGGCCCTTGCTGCCGGCACACTCCGTATCGGCAATATGGGGGAGCCCGCCTCTCTTGATCCACACTTCATTTCAGGCACCTGGGAAAGCGGCATTGTTGGCAATATGTTTCTTGGCCTGACCACAGAAGCAGCCGATGGCACCATCATTCCCGGAGCTGCCAAAAGCTGGACAGTGTCAGACGATGGTCTTGTATATACGTTCACACTCAGAGACCACACCTGGTCTGATGGCAAGCCAGTGACCGCACAGGATTTCAAAATGGCACTGGAACGTATCCTGAAGCCTGAAACTGCTGCTGGTTATGCCTCCCTTCTTTATACCATCAAAGGTGCTGAAGATTACAACACCGGCAAGGCAGGTCCTGAAGCGCTTGCAGTAAAAGCCATTGATGATAGTACTCTCGAAATTACACTTTCCGGCCCGGCCCCTTACTTTATTGCACAGCTGGCCCATTACACCGCCTACCCTGTTCCGAGTCACAAAATCGAAGAGCTGGGTAAAAACTGGGCAAAAGATAGCAACATGGTCAGCAATGGCGCGTTCACTCTGAGTGAGTGGACACCTAACGCTCAGATTCGCCTGGAAAAAAACCCGCAGTTTTACGACGCTGCGAATGTATCGCTGGATGAACTGGTTTACTACCCACAGGAAGACCGTTCAGCTGTACTGAAGCGAGTTCGGGCTGGCGAGGTCGACATTCAAACAGACTTTGCTTCTTCAGACCTGAAATGGCTGGAGAAAAACATGCCGGACTACGTGCGCATCGCACCGTATCTCGGCGTTTATTACTACCCTCTTAACCTTGATGATGATGTGCTGAAAGACCTGCGTGTCCGGAGGGCACTGGCGATGACCATTGATCGCAAAATTCTCACTGAAAAAGTGTTGAGAACGGGTGAAGTAGCGGCATACAGCTTTGTACCACCCGGTACTGGCGACTACGGCTCATCTCCTGAAGTCAGCTGGAAAGGAATGAATCAGGCCGAGCGTGTCGCCGAAGCGCAAAAACTGATGAAACAAGCGGGTTATGATAAATCTAATGCACCTACCATCCGGCTGAGTTACAACACGTCAGAGAACCATAAGAAGGTTGCGATCGCTGTTGCTGCCATGTGGAAAAAAGCACTGGGTGTGAAAACTGAACTGTTCAACACTGAAGTCAAGGTTCACTACGACAACCTGAAAACCCGGGATTTTCAGGCTGCCCGCGCTGGCTGGATCGCTGACTATAACGATCCGCAGAACTTCCTGAATCTGATGGAAAGCCGTAACACTTCTCAGAACTACGCTAACTTTAATGACGGCACCTACAACGATCTGATGAGAAAAGCGGAGCTGGAAGCTGACCCTGTCAAGCGTAATGAATATATGCGACAGGCTGAAGTTATTGCGCTGAACGAACTGCCAAATATACCTATTTACCACTATGTATCCAAAAACCTGGTAAGTCCGAAGGTTGATGGCTGGATTGATAACGCCTCCGATATCCATCGGGCCCGATACCTTTCTATTAAGTAACTGGACAGCCTCCTGCTGTTGTACAGCAGGAGTGCGCTCAAAAGTTGTCGTGCGCCACGGATGGCCATGAATAACAAAACGAAGAGGGAACTCCAGAGGAAAGAGCGAATTGTTCCATGTTCTCCTATATTCTCAAGCGGTTGCTGACGGCGATTCCGACGCTGCTCATCATCATTACCATCGCATTTTTTATGATGCGTATTGCCCCCGGTGGGCCGTTCGATCAAGAACGACAGTTACCCCCGGAAATTGAAGCCAACATTCTCAAAGCCTACGATCTGGACAAACCAGTCTATGAACAGTATTTCATTTACCTTGGTAAGCTGCTTCAGTTTGATTTTGGCCCTTCTTATAAATTCAGAGACTTTTCCGTTACTGAGCTGATTTTGTCCGGCTTACCAGCCAGCTTCCAGATTGGCGGACTTGCTATATTGCTGGCGACGTTTATTGGCATTGGTTTAGGAACACTTGCAGCACTTTATCAGAACCAGAAAACCGATTACGCCATTATGGGCGTTGCGATGACCGGTATAGCGGTTCCTAACTTTGTTGCGGCCCCAATTCTTTCCCTGGTATTTGGTGTCTACCTGGCCTGGTTACCGGTTGCAGGCTGGGGCGATGGCGCTGCCAGAAACCTGGTTTTACCCGTAATCTCTCTGGCCCTGCCCCAGATCGCTTATATTGCCCGACTGACCCGGGGTTCAATGATTGAGGTTCTGCACTCTAACTACATCAGAACGGCAAGAGCTAAAGGAATTCGTGAACGCCTGGTGGTCATTCGCCATGCCATCAAAGGTGCTTTGTTGCCTGTGGTTTCCTATTTGGGGCCAGCGGTTGCCGCTGTGACTACCGGCTCGGTAGTGATTGAGTCTATTTATGATATTCCCGGCGTTGGCCGTTACTTTGTCAATGCCGCACTGAACCGTGACTATCCATTGGTAATGGGTGTGGTGATTTTCTACGCAACCCTGATTCTCATTATGAACCTGATCGTGGATGTGGTGTACAGCTTTCTGGATCCAAAACTGAGGGTTAGCGGATGAGCAACATCATGAATGTGAACGATAAACTGGCCACGTTTAACGACAACTTTTCAGATTCAGCCGATTTAACTGAAGTTGCTGGCCGCTCTCTCTGGCAGGATGCCCGTATTCGCCTGATGCGAAACAAGGCGGCCGTGGTTTCAATGATCATTCTATCCATCATTACATTGATGGCTATTTTTGCTCCCTGGCTGTCATCTCACCCTTTTGATGAGGTCTATTGGGACTTTATTCAAGTGCCTCCCAACGCTGCTGAAGGCTTCTGGTTTGGTACCGATGAGAATGGTCGAGATCTGTTTGTCCGCACGCTCTATGGAGCAAGAGTTTCGCTCATGGTTGGTCTGGTAGCCACAGCCGTCTCACTGGTCATCGGTGTCGTTTATGGTGCTGTAGCTGGCTATATGGGTGGGCGTATCGATAACATCATGATGCGTTGTGTGGATATTCTTTACTCCCTGCCTTTCATGTTCTTTGTGATTATTCTGATGGTGATCTTTGGTCGCAACATTTATCTGATCTTTGTCGCATTAGGTGCTGTTGAATGGCTTACCATGGCCCGTATTGTGCGAGGTCAGACCCTGGCGGTTAAAAAGAAAGAGTTTGTTGAA
The DNA here is from genome assembly GCF_049310165.1 of Endozoicomonas sp. ALE010. Classification (NCBI taxonomy): domain Bacteria; kingdom Pseudomonadati; phylum Pseudomonadota; class Gammaproteobacteria; order Oceanospirillales; family Endozoicomonadaceae; genus Endozoicomonas; species Endozoicomonas sp. ALE010. Next base: position 41,702 of record NZ_JBLYNV010000042.1, read on the forward strand.
GCAGCCCATGCCAGTGGCGTGTCAACGACAAAAATTATCTTCCGCCATATCATTCCCAATATTCTTGGGCCGGTGATCGTCTATATGACACTGACAATTCCCCAGGTCATTCTGACGGAAAGTTTTCTCTCATTCCTGGGTCTCGGGGTTCAGGAGCCTTTGACCAGCTGGGGCGTTTTGATTTCCGAAGGGGCAAAAGTCATGGAATCCGCGCCCTGGATGCTGGCATTCCCAGCCACTTTCCTGGCCATCACACTTTTCTGTTTCAACTTCATTGGTGATGGTCTGCGCGACGCACTGGACCCAAAGGATCGATAACTATGAACGAGAACAGCATCATTCTTGAGGTCAAAAACCTCAATACCCGCTTCGATACACCGGATGGTGAAGTAGCCGCCGCCAATGAAATCAGTTTCACCCTGAAGAAAGGTGAAAGTCTGGGTGTCGTGGGCGAATCCGGTTCCGGAAAAACCCAGATATTTATGGCTTTGATGGGTTTGCTGGCAAAGAATGGCAAAACCACGGGTGAAGCTATCTTTAAAGGCCAGAACATTCTTGGACTGCCCGTTAAAGAACTGAATAAGGTGCGTGGCGTTTCTCTGTCCATGATTTTTCAGGACCCAATGACATCCCTGAACCCCTATCTGAAAGTCTCACGACAGATGACTGAAGTCCTGATTGAACATCAGGGCATGAGCCAAAAGAAAGCCCTGGAGCGATCCATTGAAATGCTGGAACTGGTAGGCATACCAGAGGCCCGTAAGCGGGTTCATATGTACCCCCATGAGTTCTCTGGTGGCATGCGTCAGCGAGTTATGATTGCTATTGCGCTGCTCTGTGAGCCGGACCTGTTAATTGCTGATGAGCCAACCACTGCGCTCGATGTTACCATTCAGGCTCAGATTCTGGACCTGCTCCATGACCTGAAAGACAAACTGGGTATGTCCATTGTGATGATTACCCATGACCTGGGTGTCATTGCCAGTATGTGCGATCATGTGATGGTGATGTATGGTGGTCGTGTGGTTGAAACCGGATCCGTACAAGCACTCTTCAGTGATGCAAAACACCCATACACCCGGGGTCTTTTGCAATCCATGCCGAGAATTGATGGTGATCATAATGAAGACCTCTACGCAATTCCCGGACAGCCTCCCAACCTTCAAGCATTGCCACAAGGTTGTGCATTTCAGCCCCGATGCCAATATGCGACCAATCTCTGTCAACAGGAGCGCCCTCAAACCACTGAGTTTGATGCTGGTCGAACGGCCTCTTGTCATCAACTGAGTTCAGCTTTTCACACCAGCAACCCTGTTAAAAATAATCCTGTTAATGTCGTGGAAGGTGTTTTATGACGGTTACTGAGCAAGCGCCAATCCTTACAGTAGAAAACCTTAAGGTGCACTTCCCCGTCGATACAGGCACATTCTTCACGAAAAAAAAGACTTTGAAAGCCGTCGATGGTGTCAGTTTCCAACTTCATGAAGGTGAAACCCTTTCTGTCGTTGGTGAGTCTGGCTGCGGGAAATCCACGCTCGGTAGAGCAGTTCTGCAATTACTTCACAATACTGATGGACAGGTTGTCTGGATGGGGCAGAGCATCACCGGGCATTCCGTAAAAGAGATGCGCCCTTTGCGCAAACAGATGCAGATCATTTTTCAGGATCCGCTGGCCAGCCTTGATCCGCGCATGACCATCGGCGAGATTATTGCTGAACCACTGATCACCCATCATCCAGAGCTTGCTGGTGAGGCGGTCAGGGACCGTGTTCGTGAGATGATGAATATTGTTGGCCTGTTGCCACACATGATCAACCGTTACCCCCATGAGTTCTCAGGTGGACAGTGTCAGCGAATCGGTATTGCCCGGGCAATGATTCTTCAACCCAGGGTGATCGTCTGTGATGAACCTGTGTCCGCACTGGATGTCTCTATTCAGGCGCAGATCATTAATCTGCTGGGAGAGTTGCAACAGAAGTTTGGTCTGTCACTGCTGTTTATCAGTCATGATCTTTCCATTGTCCGTCACATCAGTCATCGGGTAATGGTTTTGTATTTGGGTAATATTATGGAGATTGCCGATAAAGATGATCTCTATAACTCGCCAAAACATCCTTATACACAGGCTTTGATTTCCGCAGTTCCGGCTCCGGACCCTGCAGTGAGAAAGAAGCGGGTAGTATTGAAAGGCGATTTACCTTCACCGATTGATCCACCATCAGGCTGTGTCTTCAGGACTCGCTGCCTCTATGCGGACGAACAGTGCTCACAGAAAAAACCAGACCTTGTTGATTGCTCCACGTCCGGATTGAATCAGCATCACCAGGTTGCCTGTTATAAAACTGATATAATCGACGGTTGACCAATATGCGGGGTGATTTACTCCGCTCTTCAGTGCTGCTGATTAAAACCGAAAAGCCGCCTAATAAAGTATGGCCTGCTCTATGCCTGCCTTGAAGTTCCCGATGGCGGCTAACCCCGGAGAATTAATACCATGTCTATGGGGGAACAATCAGAGGGGGAAGGGGCTTGAAAACAAACTGGGAACTGTCTCAAGAAAAGACGGCAGGATTTGAAAACACCAACAATAGCACTTCATAGTTAAGAAAAGTGGCTCCCCGAGCTGGACTCGAACCAGCGACCCAATGATTAACAGTCATTTGCTCTACCAACTGAGCTATCAGGGAACTAATCGACAGTTTTACTGTACTGACAACAGTTTCTTCAACAAGAGACTTTTTACGAATCTCAATGCTGCATGGTGGGTCGTGTAGGATTCGAACCTACGACCAATTGGTTAAAAGCCAACTGCTCTACCGACTGAGCTAACGACCCATTCTTACATCAGCCACAGGCTGACAGATAGAATAAGTGGCTCCCCGAGCTGGACTCGAACCAGCGACCCAATGATTAACAGTCATTTGCTCTACCAACTGAGCTATCAGGGAACTAATCGACAGTTTTACTGTACTGACAACAGTTTCTTCAACAAGGGACTTTTTACAAATCTCAATGCTGTATGGTGGGTCGTGTAGGATTCGAACCTACGACCAATTGGTTAAAAGCCAACTGCTCTACCGACTGAGCTAACGACCCATTCTTAACAAAGAATCTTTTAAAGAACGCAATGCTTAGACTATCTCTGACCCTTATTGATCAGGATAAAAAAACCGCCGATTTACAGGGCGGTTTATGCTTCAGCATAAAATAAAATGGTGGGTCGTGTAGGATTCGAACCTACGACCAATTGGTTAAAAGCCAACTGCTCTACCGACTGAGCTAACGACCCGCTCTTATGCCAGCCACAGACTAACATAAAGAATAAGTGGCTCCCCGAGCTGGACTCGAACCAGCGACCCAATGATTAACAGTCATTTGCTCTACCAACTGAGCTATCAGGGAACTATGCCTGGCAGCGACATCTCGTCACCAACCAACGGCAGCGAATGATAAGGTTATTTTGCCGTGAGTCAAGTATTCCACTGCAAAAAACTTTTTAAAAAGGCTGTATATATGGCATTTATCAACCTAGAGACCATCTGCACTCTCGGACAGGTATTGGGCCACACCGTCTGGAGAGGCTGTCATGCCCTTGTCGCCCTTGTTCCAGCCAGCCGGGCAAACTTCACCGTGCTGTTCGTGGAACTGCAAGGCATCAACCAGACGAATCAGTTCATCCATATTACGGCCCAGCGGCAGGTCATTGACGATCTGGGAGCGAACCAGACCTTCCTTGTCGATCAGGAAAGCACCACGGAATGCCACACCACCTTCTGATTCAACGTCATAAGACTTACAGATGTCGTGTGTCATATCAGCAGCCAGAGTATATTTCACCTGACCGATACCACCCTGGTCCACAGGCGTATTACGCCACGCATTGTGCGTAAAGTGAGAGTCAATAGAAACGCCGATCACTTCAACACCTCGCTCCTGGAAAGCACTCATACGGTGATCCAGGGCAATCAGCTCAGAAGGGCATACGAAAGTGAAGTCCAGAGGGTAGAAAAACAGCAGACCGTACTTGCCACGAATGGCTTCGGACAGGGTAAAAGCATCAACAATAGAGCCGTCACCCAGTACAGCAGGGACTGTGAAGTCAGGAGCCTTTTTGCCTACTAAAACGCCCATAAATATTTCTCCTACGCTTTATGAAACTGTCATTTAAAAAGCTGTCATATAAAAAGCTATCATTTACAAAGTTGTGCGTATTAATACGAGAGTCCAAGTAATATGTCATCTCACATTGAATCACGCATCACAAAAACTGCGCATACAATGATACACATGACCACGGTTTTCGCCTACCGCAGTAGAAACAAATGACTACTTTTTTTATCACAAGCCACATACAGATAAAGGAGCAAGAAGAAAAATACAACCCGGAGCCTGTTGACGTGCCGCCTTTCTAAAGACTGGCCCAGCCGGAATCCACTCTTTTCCTCCCCCCACAAAGCAGAGTTTATTGCGGTAGCAAATCCTGAATGAAGACAGGGTTCAGAAAGCTTTTTTTTTTTTCGCACAAAAAAAATGAACTAATTGGGAATTAAAACATCAAAGTATGTGTAGAAATGACTTTACTGGCGTGTGTTTATGCAAAATACTGGCGTTCCTACTGGAAAGACGCTGCTTTTCTGGAATGAAGCACCCGATAATGATGTCAAAAAACCAAATCCCACAAGAAAACCAGATATCGGACATACCAGCGGAGGGCTGAAGGTTACCCCACATCCGCCATCAAACTACGTCCTGTTTGGAGAAGACTCTGCATTTTCTCCCCTTGCCAGGAAATCTGAACAGACAACAAAAACGCCGCAAAATGAATCAGAAAGCGATTCAGAGTGTGATCAGGAAATACTGGAAGCATTTGCTGGCATATCAATCCCAGATCACACTAATATCGATAAACATCAACGCCCCGGGCACAAACCTGAACATTTTAATGAAAGGGCCATGTTAAAAGCCAAAACAAAGCTATCGTACAAGAAAAAAAATGGCCCTCCAAAACCGGTAAGGCTCCACTCTTATCCCGGCACTTCAGGGCAGCAGGTAATATCCGCAGCAACTTTACCCATAGCCTTTGTAACAACAGATGCAACAATGTTCAGCCCGGGCAATACCAATACTGAGCCTTCGCCCAAAAAGCTGTGCAATTCAGCACCTCCGGTAAATGCTGCCATAAACTGGCTAGAGCCTCAGGATACTCTGATGGCTGAACAGTCAGACTTATTTGGTTTTCACTCCTTACCTTATGACTTTGCCCCGGGAAAGGAGCCTTTGGAGTAATTACAGCAGAAAGGAGATACTGACAGGGACTCAATGAGTCAGGTACTAGGAGGCTGACCGAGAATAGACTGCCCTACTGCGGTAGCAGCAAATTGGTCTAAAAAGTCGGAAATTTTTAGCAAATAGAACCACTATTCACTAAAAATTTCCGACTTTTTATCCTCAATTTTCTGCCATCCTCGCTACGGGCGCTATTCTCGGTCAGCCTCCTAGGAGAAAGATAACCTTCCGGTTTTATCACACCGGAAGGGAAGGATGAAAACGATTGCAAAATCAGTCTTCTGCACCTTCAGCAGAACCAGCCGCTTCAGCAATCAACTGCTGCAGTTCACCGCTGTTAAACATATCAATAATAATGTCACTGCCACCAATCAGCTCACCCTTAATCCACAGTTGTGGGAAGGTCGGCCAGTTAGCATATTTGGGAAGATTGGCACGAATCTCCGGGTTAGCCAGAACATCCACAAAAGCGAACTGTTCGCCACAGGCCATCAACGCCTGAACCGCCTTGGCAGAGAAACCACACTGGGGCAACTTGGGAGAGCCCTTCATGTACAGCAGAATAGTATGGGATTCAACCTGTTCTTTTATTTGCTCCATTACGTCCATGAGACGACCTCTTCTTCATTGGAATCATAAAGCAGGATATTTTAAAGAAAATACCTGACTGTCACCATATGTTATTACATATAGTCGAATAGAAAAAACCAACAACAGGATTGTAGACATCCAACTTTCCTGCCACCATCGGCTGACCTACTATGGAACTGCAAGTTAGGAATCAGCCATGTATGTACCGGATAAACCCCTTCGCTCTTATCCCTGGTGGCTAATGCCTTTTTTCTGGAGCCAGAAGCGTCGCTATGGAAAAGTCCTTAAGCCGGGCTTGTTATGGGCAAGAGTTCCCCGGTTATTTGCCGCTGTAGCCACGCTCTACGGCGTGCTGGATCGAAAAAAGTCACCCCTGTCGCCGGAGCTGCGCTCGCTGGTTACCGTCAGAGTATCCCAGGTTAACTGGTGCTCCTTCTGTGTTGACATCAATGCCATGACCCTGGCAAAACGTGCAGGCAGCATGGATAAAGTAGAAGCATTGGATAACTGGCAAGACTCTGATCTTTTCAATGCTCAGGAGCGTATTGCCCTGGAATATACCGAAGCGATTACCTATAGCGACCAACAGGTAACCCCTGAACTGATGAAGCAGCTAAAAGAGCATTTCAATAATGACGCTGTTATTGAACTGACTGGCCTGATCGCTTTTCAGAACATGTCCAGCAAATTCAACGCCGCCCTGGATGTGCCAGCAGAAGGTTTCTGCAAAATTCCGAAGAAATAAACATTTCCTGCAAGTGCTGGCACCAATAAACCCGACAGGATCATCAATCCCTGGTGAGGCTTCTTGGCACCACGGGTGATTTGGCCAACTTCTTTCTGCGTTTGGGCATTTCACCGTGACTACGGATGGTACTCAACTCTGCGCTGGTGCCTGGTCTCGATGCCATGCTTTCGGCGTTGTCAGTGCTTTCCAGAAGTCCAAAATATCCCGGCTCGCTGATATCCGGTACGACTTTGTTCGTCAGGAAGTCCTCAAATGTTTTATTTGATGACGACGCCTGATGGTCCAGGCAGAAATTGAAATAGGCCGATAGAGTCGCACCTGTCACCTCAAGAGCGGGTGTGGTTGTCAGGTCAGGGGCAAGGATTGGTGACATTAATTGCAGGGTGACAGGATCAAAGTATTTCGCGTTATGTATTTGGCTGCTGTCGCTGCAGTTAGGGTGCCTGTCCCTGTATTGCATCAGATAACCGTGTATGTCGTTAAGGTAATGCATGGCGGAAGCTGTGTCAGGGATGATCTCTGTTTCTACTGTTTTAGCGATTTGTTCGTGGCTCTTTGCATCCTCCCGCCACTGGGCACAGAGTGGAGACAGTTGCTGGTCCCGGCCTTTGAACGCCCTGCAGATCATCAGTTGCAGAACATCACTTTGATGATTGCGCCAGATGTGGGGCTTGGTTACCAGCATAAATGCAAACGCGTCAATATCATCAATGCAGTGAATACCTTGTTGCAGCATTTGCTGAACCACTTGCTCAAATCGCTCGTGACGGTCGTGCGTGGGAGAGCTACCGCGCAAATAATAGAGATTGGAAGACATTTCCCAGGCAAACGTAACCAGCAGGTGACTGACTCTGTCGATGGCACAGATATTTCCACAACTCAGGGCATCAAACCAGATATCCTTGACAAGTCGTAAAAATGACAGGCAATCCAGTGGCGCTAACTGAAAGTTAAGTTCATTGGAACAGATACTTATGCTGGAGCTGAAATCCACTTGTACAGCATTGTCAACAAGCAGCTCTGGCCAGCTTTTGCAAATAACAGCGCCCTGTCGTTGCAATGTGCTGGGCCATTTATTGACCATAGTTACGATGCTCTGGCGATCTGGCCAGAAGGAAGAGTATTGACGATTGAGATTCTCAGCGGCGGTTTTTACACATGATTTGGTGTAGCTTTGCAGTTCGATCAACAATCGCAGTTTGCCCTGAACCCCTGCTGTTGAACTCAACCCGTTTTCAATACACTGTTTAATGGTGCCCAGTGTATCACCGTTGTCTGACTGAAGATGACCAATGATCTCACTGTTGCTTGGGGTGATATTGCGCTGGACCAGGGCTTTTTCCGACCTGGCGATTTCCTCGGTGGAATAGCCATGAATCTTCAGGTGCTGCTCTTCATGAGAAGCCAACGTCGTATTTCGCCGACAAAACGCCGTAGCTTTATGGGTATCCGGCAAGTGGGTGGCGGCGGAACTTGCCGACTGATCATCAGGGGGAGGGAAATTCCAGCCAGAGTGCACTGCACCAGAGATTGCCGGTTGCGAAGATGGGTTTGACATACCTTTCCTCTTATCTTCACAGAACGAGTGAAAGTTGGGCAAAATCCTGAATATGACCGGCATTCTGACAACCGCTGAAGAATAAAGTTCACCGCCGATCTCTCGAACGGCCCCGGTTTGACACAGGGCTCATGCACGAGTACCCTCCCTCGCGCTTTGAGGACCGATTAACTCCTTGGAATCAATGTTTGAAGTAAACGTCGGAGTTTAAATATAAAAACCGAATAGTTTATCTTCAAACGGTAAAAAAACCACAGCTGCTGATTTCACAGTGGCCAACGACCCAATTTCAACGTTCACATCTTTTGGCAGTTGGGAAACTTCAACCAGGCATGGAAGGGTTCCTTAAAGAACTGCGTTTACAACCGATTAATGACTATTCAATCTATTACCAAACCACTGATCGTTCTGCTGATAACTGCCGCTATTCTGGCTACCCCGCCAGCCCGTGAGTGGCTATTTGAGATGATCCGGATTCTTTCATCGCTGGATATCGACAAGGTACGCACCTACATTCTCAGTTTCGGACTGTGGGCCCCTCTGGTGTCAGGACTGCTGATGGTGATCCAGGCAGTAGCAGCGCCGCTGCCTGCTTTTATTCTTACCTTTGCCAACGCCGCCATTTTTGGCTGGTGGCAGGGGGCACTGCTATCCTGGAGCAGCGCCATGGTCGCGGTTACACTCTGTTTCTTTATCTCCCGCTGGTTTGGCCGGGAGGGAGTGGCCAGGCTGACCAGTCACTTTGCCCTTGATCAGGTCGATGACTTTTTCCTGAAGTCTGTCTATTTCCGTGAATCGAGGCCTGTTGGCAATGAATAAGAAACCAGTATTATCCCAATACCTCAAAAGATGTATTTTCTTCTTCCTGTTACTGATTCTGCCCTTCAGATTCGCCTGTGCAGTACCAGAGGATTATTTTATCAGTGCAGAAACGGTTGCCAGCAATCCCGACCATTACCTGCTGATCGATGCCCGGGCATACTCTGAGTATCTCAAGGGACATATCCCGGGAGCCCGCTCAGTTCAGTGGCAATCACTTTCTGATATGAATGGGGCGGCCGGTAGCGAGAACTGGGCAACAGTTCTTGACAATAAGGAGCTGGAATACCAGATACAGAAGCTGGGCCTGAGCCCAACAGACAATATTGTCGTTTATGCCGATGCTCAACGGGGGTGGGGTGAAGATGGCCGAATTGCCTGGAGTTTGCACGTGGCAGGGTTAAAGAATGTCCGCATTCTTAATGGCGGGTACTCTCACTGGAAAGAAAAAGGGCTGAAAACCACCATCATCCCAACCTTCTTCAATACCAAAAGTGATTACACGATAACCCAACGGGATTCTTCAGCCACCATTCATACCAAAGCCCTTTACCGGGACTACTCACAGTTTCGCGTGATCGACTCGCGATCACCGGAAGAGTTCCACGGCAAAATGGACTTGGGTGAACAGCGCAAAGGGCATCTTCCCGGGGCCGTGAGCTTACCATTTCAGCAGATGTTCACGGCCAATGGCACCTTGAAGTCATTTGACGACATTAGCCGAATGTTATCGGATAAGGATATTCAAAAAAATAGCCCGATTGTCGTCTACTGTACTGCCGGTATCCGGTCCGCACACATGGTGATGGTGCTGAAGGCGGCTGGCTACACCAACGTCAAAAATTATACGCCCTCATTTTACCATTGGGCTGCGTTATCCTACACCCCGATTGAATGACAACATTGAAGGTCCTCAGATAGGTACCGAAGGTACGGAGGTTAGTGATGACTGAGCCTTCAGAAGGCTGATGATGTCTGAGTAGGATTTAACTTTTGCTTCTGCGACGGTCAAGCCTGATCCCTGCTGCCTCACAAGGAATGAGGTGAGGCCTAACACTTTTATCTTTTTAGCTTTCATCAGCTCAGATTCTGCAAGTTTCAGTGGTGTCATTCCGTTCTGGGCTCTTTCGTTGATGGAAGCTCCTCTGACAAGCAGGTGCTGAACTGCTTTTACATGACCTCCCTGGGCTGCATAATGGAGGGGGGTCATCATGCCGATGTTATCTATCTTAACCATCGCATCCGGTATGACCGGTTGGCCATTTAATAGCAAGCCTCTCAGGCAAAACTCCTGTTTGAAACGCTCCAATGCCAGTGCTGCCATGGCTGACTGATAACCCTCAACCTCCGTCCACCTTGTAACATCGACCCTTCTGTCGGTGGTAGCATTGACAGAAGCACCACGGTCAATCAGTTGAACAATAACGTCTGACTTACCTGATTTAGCCGCAAGATGCAGAGGTGTTTGTCCCTCGTTGTTTCTGCCATTGACGTCAGAACCAACCAGTACCTCAATGGCGTCTTGCGGATGGCGGCTGTAGACTGCACAGTGCAGGGGCGTCCATCCCCGGTAGTCACGGGCATTCACATCGGCACGCCGGGTTATCATGGCCTGGATTTTGTCTTTTTGCCCCTCTTTAACCACCTCGTGAAAGGCTGATTGACCGGAACCTCAGGGCGAAAGCTTCAGGCGTACTAAAGTACTATTATTTAACGCTAATTAAACTTGTTCCTTTGGGCAGAAATTTCTTATATTCAATTTAT